>CBIHQZ010000432.1:0-6127 GCA_966212315.1 uncultured Myxococcales bacterium | reverse complement strand
AGCCCGCCAATTCATTGGCAGGGGTTTTCATCGAGCGATGCCGCGATCGCGCGTTTATCGACAGCCTCTGAGTCGGGGAGGTTACCGCCAGCGAGCGCGGAACTCGGCGTGTCCTGGCGACACCAGATTCACGTCCATCGCGATGTCTCTTCCGCCCGCCGCATCGATCGCCGCGCGAAACGCTTCGACGTGGACACGCAGATCGAACGCATCGAGAAGCGGCGTCGGGAACGTCAGCGTCAACAGCGCCTCCCCGTCGGTTGCGCGCACGACGCGAAGGGGGATGCCGCGATGGAACGTCTCCCAGCGCATCTGTGCGCCGCGAAGCAGAACGGCCGGCGAGATCACGCGCATCAAGATGCCGTACATCGTGCTGTCGAACATCGAGCGGTTCGAACGGTAGATCCACGCGCGGTAGCGACGCTCGTCGCGAAAGTGTTCGTCGTAGATCGCACGCATCACGCCCCGCCAGGCCGCTTGCGGAATCCAGCTGCTCGGCGGCGCGGGCTCTTCGATGAGCGTTACGAGTTCGGCGGGAAGCGCGCCTCGCACGTCGCGCAGCGGATGTTCTTCGAGCGCCTTGCGGTACAGCGAGGCCTTGGCGAGATGCGAAGGAAACGAGGCGGCGCCTTGCGGCAATGCGGTGAGGTACGCCGCCGTGGCGGGAAAGCGCGTGACGTCGATGACGAGAGACACTCGTTGCGACGATACCTCAGCACCGCAGGTCGGGAGCCGGATGCGCGTCCGCGGTCAGGGGTAATCGCTGCGTGGCCGCAGGCGGGTCTCGCCGTTCGCGGGCGTCGCGCGGCGAACGACCGGGTGAACAGCGGGTCCGATCGGTGCGTGAGTCGCCGGGCCGCCCGCGTCACGAAGCACGTCCGCGGCGATCGCGGGCCCGAGGGGTTCGAGGCGAATCAGGCCGTGCGGCGCGACCGACTCGAACGACACCTCGTGCGGCGCGTATCCATTCGCGCGAACGGCGAGCGTATGCGCGTGTCCGTCGATCACCATCGTCCGACGAATCGACCCGACACCGGCGACGGTTCCATCGATCGAGACCGTTGCATTCGGCGGGTCGGTGTCGATCGCGACGTCGGTCGTCGGCGAACGCGGTGGAGCGATGACAGCAGGGGACGCGGGCGTGCGCGTCATTCGGTACGTCATCCAACCGGCCGCGAGCCCGAGCGCGGCGAGGGTGGTGACGATCGCGATCGGCCGGACATTCGTCGCGCGCGGATGGATCGGCGACGCGGCCGCGACGAACGGGTCTTGCGTAGCGATCGGCGTCGGCGCAATCGGCGCATTGTTCATCGACGCCGCGGCCGGACTCGACATCGCGAGGCTCGCATCGGGCGGCGGCGCGTGCGCGAACAGCGTGTCGTCGTGCGCGATGTCGGCATCGGGACGCGGCACGATCGAAGTCGCCGCGTCGTCGTATTCGTTCGAGCCCACCAGCCGCACATACGAACGACTCAGCTCGCGATGCCATCCGCCTTGCACGTGCACTTCGTCGATCAACGCGCGCATGAACGCCTGCATCGAGCGGTAGCGCACAGCGCGATCGCCCTGCAGTGAGCGCTGGATCACGTCTGCGAGACCGGTTGGAAGCGGCGGTGCGAGGGAGGCGAGGGGAGGGGCGTCCTCGGTCAGGATCTTCGCGAGGAGTTCGTTGTACGAATCGCCGAGGAACGGGCATCGACCCGAGAGAACCTCGAACCACACGGCGCCCATGGCCCAGACGTCTGTCTGCGCGTCGATCGCGCGTTCGCCGCGCGCTTGTTCGGGGGACATGTAGTACGGCGTCCCCATCGCCTCGCCGGTGCGCGAGAGGCTCATGTCACTGCGGCCGGCGTCCTTCACTTTCGCGAGACCGAAATCGATCAACTTCGGTTTCACACCATCGGGCGTGCGGGCGATGAACACGTTCTCGGGTTTCAGATCGCGGTGAACGATCCCGCGATCGTGCGCACTGATCAGTCCCGCCATCACCGGCAGCAGGTATTCGAACGCTTCGCGCGGCGCGAGCATTCTGCGTTCATCGAGCACGCTGCGAAGATCGCGACCGGCGAGCAACTCCTGGACGATGTAGAGCGTCCCGTCGTCGGGGTCCTGCCCCATGTCGAGCACGTGCACCACGTTCGGATGCTCGATCTTCGATGCGGCGCGGGCCTCGCGGAGGAACCGCGCTGCGAGATCGGCGTCGTGCACGCGCGGACCGATCATCAACTTGATCGCCACGCGCCGCTCGGTCCACGTGTTCTCGGCCTCGAACACCGCCCCCATCCCACCGGTGCCGAGCACGCGCAGAAGACGGTATTTCTGCGCCAGGATCGTCCCGACCCGGGCCTGAACACTCGACGTGATGGGATCGATGGCCGTCATGCCGTGCGAAGTGCGAGCGAGCGCGCGGGTCGGTACGTAGCACGAGCACCGACGTGATCGCGACAGGTGCGCTCGTGAGAGGAACGAAGGATTCGCCGTCAGCGCGGTAGGAGCGTCGCCGTCAACAATGCCGGCAGCGTCGATCGGCGGCGAGGGGCCCGTGCGATCGTGAATCCGAAGCTCTGCGACGTGCTGTCGAGGGGCGTGCGCGTCGGGCACACGGTCCGTGGACGGCTCGCGCCGTTGAACGCGTAGACCCGGCGGAATGTCAGTCCGTCGAGTGCGATCGCGAGGTCGTCGTGACCGTCGCCGTCGCTGTCGCCGACCCAGTGGACCGTTTGCCCGAAGCTCGCGCTGCCGCTCTCCGTCGCGTTGCACACGAGCGGTGACGAGCCGGGCAACGTGCTCACTGCCGCGGCGCCGAAGTAGATCTGCGCGCTGCCGTCGTTCGTCCGGGCGAACGGCAAGCCGACGATGAGATCGTCGAACCCGTCGGCGTCGAAATCGCCACCGAGCGAGAGCGACTGCGGCGCGTCGGCGAGCGTCAGCGTCGCGGCAGTCTGGAGTTGCCCGCTGACGCCCGTGAGGATCATCGCGCGGAAAGGACCCGTCGCATCGGAGGCGACGAGGTCGGCGAGTCCGTCACCATTGATGTCGCCGACGCCCGAGAGCTTGTATCCCAACGCGCCGCCGTTCGGGCCGGTGATGACTTGCGCGGGCGTGGTGCGGTTGCCGTAGAAAATCGTGACCGTGTTGGCGGTGGCCTCGCCGATGGCGAATTCCTCGCGTCGATCGCCGTCGAGATCGCCGGCGCTCGTCGCATCCGTGACGCCTGTCGCCGTCCCGCCCATGCGCGTCGTCGTCATCCCGAGCCCGCTCGAGCCGCCCTCGAACAGATACCAACCGTTCGGCCCGGCGACGACGATGTCTGCGTAGCCGTCCGCGTTGGTGTCGCCGGCTGCGGACGTCGTCTGCCCGAACGACGCTGACCCCGTGACGGGCGGAATCGTTTCGTTCGGCGTGGACCCGATGCCGGTGGCGCTCCCGAAGTAGACGTAGACCGAATTGGCGTTACTCGCGCCGACGGCGAGATCGCCGAACCCGTCGCCATTGACGTCGCCGGCGCTGGCGGTCGCGATGCCGAAGAGGGCGGACGCTGCGGGACTATCGAGCCGCACCGAAGCTGCCGGACCGAACACGCTCGCCGCGCGGCCGTAATAAACGTGGACCCGCCCGTCGGCATCGAAAGGCGCGCCGATCGCGAGGTCCGCGAGACCGTCGCCGTTGAGATCGAGAACGTTTCCATCGCTCGCATCCCGAGGGGTCGGCGCGCGATGGACGACGAACTGCCACACGGGGCTTGTTTCGATCGACTGGTTGCCTGCGTTCGTGCCGCGCAACCGCCAGAACCAGGTTCCGTCCCCGAGCGGTCCGACCGAACCTTGCGCGCCCGCGACGGTCACCGGTGCGATGCACGACGCCGTCATCGCGCGATCGCGACATGCTTCCACGAACGCGCCTGTCGCCGCGATGCCGGCATTCGACCAGCGAAGCGTCGGTACGTTCGTGTGAACCCGGCTCGTCGAGAGCGGCGCGAGCGGTCGTGGCGCACCGATCCCTGCCACCATCATCGGTCCGGTGTCGGCGCCCGTGTCGACGACGGCATCGACGGTCGCGATGTCCGGAGGCGCGTCGAAGCCAGTGTCCGTGACGACGTCCGTACGGGTATCGATCGACGCGTCGAAGCCCTGGTCGGTGGAAACATCGACCGTTGCATCGACGACGTCCGCGGGCGTGACCGCATCGATGCCCGCTTCCGACGCATCACGAACGGATGCGTCGTAATCCGGCAACGGGGCCTGTTGATCGATCGCGACGCACATACCACCGCGCGTGCAGGTCTGGCGCATCGGATCGCCGCAGCGACGTTGCGCCTCGGCATCGATGCATTCGCGCGCGAGAAACATGTCGAGCACTGCGACGTGCCCGTATCGAATGCCGACTCGCGCGCGCTGGACGACGGTGGGCTGATTGCTCACGCGACCGGTCAGCACGACTTCGACCGCGCGACGGTCGTCGACATTGCGCGGGATGATCGCGAGCGTCGCGGGAAGGCGATTCGCGGGCATCGCGAGTGCGTATGTATTCTGGAACCACGCCTCCGATTCGCCGGTGCGTCGGACCGACACGTCGTACGAGACCAGTTCGGTACTCGCCGTCATGTTCGAGTCGATACGAAGCACCAGGGCTGTCGGCGGCGGCGGCGAACACGCGCCCATCGAAGCAGCACACGCGAGCACGCACGACGCGAGCGCGGCGAAACGACCGTGCGATTTCATGGCTCGAAAGTCCGTCCCAATGTGCCGTTCGGCAGTTGCCCCAGATCGCCCTGCCGCGGCGCCGTGCCGATCACCACGCCCGTCACCACGCCGATGATCACCACACCGGCGGCCGCTCCGATCACCGCCGGAACGACCCATCGAACGCGCGCGGCTGGCGCCATTCGCACTTCGACACGGAGCACGCCGCTCGTGCCGACCGTCACCATCCGCTCGAAGCGATCGAATCCAGCAGCCGACACTTCCACCCGATGTGGACCCGCGCTCGCCGCCAGATCGATGGGCGATGTCGTCTGTCGATGTCCATCGATCGAGACCACCGCGTTCGGAATCGACGGCACGACGACGAGATGACCCCCGTCGATGCGTCGCAAATGGACCGCGATCGATTCGCGCGCTCCGGTGGCGAGTTGCACTTCGCGCTGTTCGGGTGCGTAGCCGGGCGCGCGGAATTCGAACACGTGTCGCCCCGGGTTCATCGGCGTCACCCCTTCGTGCAGCGTCGTCGGGCGACCGTCGATCACGAGTTCCACGGCCGCTGGCGTCGCGTGCACTTCGACGTTCGCAAGCGTCGCGCGCAACGTCGTGATGGTGCGCCGCACCGAATCGATCTCCGCGTTCGTCATGCGCGGAGTCGGCTGCCCGAGAAGCCGCTCGAACGCGGCGATTGCCTCGAGGTTCATCCCGACGCCTCGGTACGCGAGCCCGAGGTTGTAATGAACGATCGGAACGTCGCGCAGCAGGAGCGAGTGTTCGAGGTCTTCGATCGCCTCGCGATAACGGCCGTCCTCGAGCGCGCGCACGCCACGAAGGAATGTCGTGCGTGCTTCGTTCGATGCGTTGGCCGTTTGCTGCGCATACGCCGGTGCGGCACGGACGATGAAAACCGCACTCGCCGAAGCGAGCAATGCGACGCGGATCGCCCGCATCGAACGCGTGTCGCTCCGTCGATCCCGGCAAGGCCGGGCGCTGCATCGTTCGAACACGGCGGCAGACTACTGACCCCGGCGTGGCGCGATCAAGCCGCGTGATCGATCACGGATGAAACGCGTGCGCCGCGTTGCGAACGACGACGCGCGCTGCGAACGAATCATCGAGGCAGGCGGTTCGAGACAGAACCCCGCCGACGCTTCGCGCGCCGACTCTTACAACTCGCCGTGATGCTGCAGGTACGTGAGGTAGTCGACCACGGCGCGGCGCAATCGATCTTCGACTTCGACCAGCGTCGGCTGCCCGGTGCCGGTGAACGACGCATCGGGTTGATACATGAACTCGTGATCGTCGAGCAGCAGCACGTCGATGCGCGCATCTTCACCGACGCCCACGCACGTGAGCAGAGAACCCTCGGTGCGTCGATGCGGCAGCACTTCGCCGAAATCCGCGCGGTCCTGCGCTTGGATGTACTC
>CBIHQZ010000431.1:0-6127 GCA_966212315.1 uncultured Myxococcales bacterium | reverse complement strand
GGGGGTGTCGATGACACGATCGGGCGCGGGGACGAGTAGGAGCCGGGACAGCGTAGCTGCCGGGCGCGAGGCGACGCAGGAGGCAGTGGCGAAACTCGGAGGGCGTGCGCCATCGGTGGTCATCGTATTCGCGACGGCGGGCCACGATCAGCAGCAGGTTCTCGCGGGCGTGCGCGAAGCCGCGGGCGACGCACTCGTGACCGGCGCATCCGCCGAAGGGATCATCGCGGGCGGCGTGTCCGACGAAGGGAGTCACGCGGTCGGTGCAATGGCCATCGCGTCGGACGACCTGCGATTCACGACGTACTCGATCGAGCACTTCTCCGGCGACGCACGCGCATGCGCGCACGATCTCGTCGGCCAGATTCGCGCGCGCACCCGCGCAGCGAAGGGGCTGCTGATCCTGTTTCCCGACGGTCTGCTGGGCAATTGCACCGAGCTGGTTCGCACGCTCGAAAGCGAGCTGCCGAGCGGCACGCCCATCGTCGGCGCGACCGCTGGCGATCTGCTCACGTTCGAGCGCACGTTCCAATACGACGGCGATCGCGCGCGAAGCGACACGGTGTCTGCGCTCTTCATCGAGGGCGGCTTCGACGCCGAGATCGTCGTGACCCACGGATGCGATCTCGTCGGCACGGAGCGAACCGTCACGCGCGCCGAGGGCGGTTTCGTCTATCGCATCGATGATCAACCGGCGTGGCAGTTCTTCAAGGGCTACCTCGATACCGAACGCGACTCGCTCGAAGCGATGCACATCGCGCATCTCCTACTGGCCGAGAGACTTCCGGTTTCGGAGAACGCATTCAGCGACGACTTCACCGTGCGCGTGCCGGTCAAGCTGGACGCTTCGGTCGGCGCGCTCTACTTCGCCGCCGGGCTCGTGCCGGGCACTCGCGTTCAGCTCGCGCTGCGCAATCCGGAGAAGGTCTGCGAACGCACGGTGCTCGCCGCTCGATCGCTGCGTGCGCGCCGTCCCGCCGAGTCGCCATTGCTGGTGCTGCAATTCGACTGCGCCGGTCGCGGACGTCTGTTGCTCGGCGATCAGGTCACGCAGCAACTCACCGCACCCGTGCGCCGCGAGTTCGACGACGACGTCGCGTGGCTCGGAATGCACTCGTACGGCGAGATCGGCCCGCTCGACGGGCGAACGTATTTTCACAACTACACGGCCGTCCTGTGTGCGCTCTACCCGGCGCGGAACGCGTGACGGCGTGAGCGGTCCGAAGGCCCACGAACTGCGCGCGCAAATCGACGCGCTCGATGGCCAGCTCCGGCGTCTGGTGCGCACGGAACAACGGCTGTTTGTTTCGCAGCGCGCGCTCAGCCGGCAGCTCGATCGATTCGACGCGCTCAATCGTTTCGCGCTCGCGCTCGGCCCTGCGCCGAGTGCGGCCCGCATCTTCGAACTCGCGGCCGATCTGGTCTTCAAACTGTTCCCGCTCGATCAATGCGCGGCGTTCCTCGTGCGCGACCCGCAGGAGACCCAGGTCGTCCTCGTGCGCTCCGCCCCCGGTCGCGCCGCTGCGAGTGAAGCGCGTTTCGCGCAGGCGAAAGCGACGGTGCTCGACACGCCGCCGTGGTCGCCGCTTCCGATGATCATCGGCGGGCTGCCGCACACGAGCACGGCGCATCGACTCGCCCCGCTGGCGGCGTTCGCATGCGAGCTGTTCGCGCCGGTGCCCGACGAAGACGACGCGAGGCTCACCGTCATCGTTCCGATCGGCGATGGCGTCGGTGGCGCGCTGGGGTACCTGGTGTTTCGCCGAATCGGCAGCGCGCTCAGCTATCACGAGGAGCTTCCGACCGAACGCGACATCGCGTTTCTGCAGCTTCTCTCGCAGCAAGTCGGCGCGGCGCTCACCCACGGCACGCTCGTCGCCGATCTCAAACGCAGCTACGAACTGCTCGAAGCCGCGCAACGTGATCTGGTCGAACGCGAACGACTCGCGGCAATCGGCGAACTCGCGGCCGTCGTCGCGCACGAGGTCCGCAATCCCGTCGCGGTGATCTACAACTCGCTGTCGGCGCTCGGGCGCCTCGTGCAGCCGCGCGGAGAGATCGGCGCGTTGCTCGCGATCGTGCAGGACGAGGCGCGGCGGTTGAATCAGATCGTCCGTGACCTGCTCGAATTCGCGCGGCCGAATCCGCCTCGGCGGGTCGCCGAATCGCTGGATGCGGTGGTGCGCGAAGCGATCGACGGCGTGCGAGCAGCCATCGACCTTCCCGGGTCACGCGTGTCGTTGCGTCGCGTGTCGCCGGAAGAGCGCGTGCTCGCGATCGACTCGCGAATGATCCGGCAGGTCGTTACGAACCTGGTGATGAACGCGTGTCAGGCTTCGGCGGACTCGCAGCCGGTGGTCGTCGAACTCTCCGACGAGCGAATCGGCGGCGTGCTCTTTGCTCGCATCGACGTGGTCGACCGCGGTGTCGGCATCGAAGCGTCGGTCCAGGAGAAGGTCTTCGATCCGTTCTTCACGACGAAAGCGACCGGCACCGGACTCGGGCTCGCGGTGGTGAAGAAGCTCGTTGCGCTGCACGGCGGCACGATCGCGATTTCGTCGACGCGCGGCAAGGGCAGCACGTTCACCGTGCGACTGCCGTCTGGACCGTGAGTCACGGGCAGGCGAGCGAACAGCTGAAGTTGCAGTAGCCGCATCGTCGGCACTGTCCGCCGACCGGCACGCATCGACACGACCCGCTGCCGTCGCACCGCGCGCCGTCGAGGAACGAAGAGCAGAACGTTCCGTTCGACGTGTACGTCTGCGGCGTGCAGACCGGGCTGCCGCTCGAGCAGTCGATGACGGCGGATGCCACGCAATCGTTGGTCGGCGTACACGGCGAGCCGGCCGCGCACGCGACGCACGTCCCCGATCCGTTGCACACGCCACCCGGGCAGCCCGTTCCCGGCGCCGCATTCCCGCTGACGTTGCACACCGGCGCACCGCTCGAACAATCGATCGCACCCGTGGTGCACGGGTTGCCGGTTCCGCACGACGCACCTTGCGAACACGCGACGCACACGCCGCTGCCGTTGCACACCGCGTTCGATCCGCACGTACCACACGACCCGCCGCACGCGTCACCGCCGCAGTTGCGTCCACTGCACTGAGGCGCGCACACGCATTGCCCCGCGCCGTTGCAGCTCTGACCGCCGCCGCACGACCCACACGAACCGCCGCATCCGTCGTTGCCGCATGCGCGGCCGGTGCAGTTCGGCGCGCACACGCATTGCCCCGCGCCATTGCAGCTCTGCCCCGCGCCGCACGCGCCACACGTTCCGGAACACCCGTCGCCGCCGCAGTTCCGCCCGGCGCAATTCGGCGTGCACGACGACGCGCACGTCCCGGCTCCAGTGCACACGAGACCGCTCCCGCACGATCCGCACGATCCGCCGCAGCCGTCGCCGCCGCACACGCGTCCGCCGCAATTCGGGATGCACGCGCACTGCCCGGCGCCGTTGCAGGTCTGCCCCGACGCGCACGTTCCGCACGATCCGCCGCAACCGTCGGTTCCACACTCGTGGCCCGCGCAATTCGGCGCACACGTCGCGCTGCAGCGGCCGCTCGGGTCGCAGAACAGCCCGCTCGCGCACGAGCCGCACGAGCCCGTGCATCCATCGCTCCCGCATTCGCGACCCGCGCATTGCGGTGTGCACGCGCAGCGACCGTCGAACGCGCAGGTCCCGGCAGCGCACGTTCCGCACGATCCGCCGCAACCGTCGTCGCCGCATTCGCGTGCGCTGCAATGGGGAACGCAGCCATCGCTCGTCGCATCGTGCGTGAGCGCGTCGGGCACCGATCCATCGGCAAGCAGCGGCGTCGGCATGACGTCCACCGCAACGCATCGACCGGCTTCACCGCACGTCTGTCCGCTGCGCTCTTCGCAGAAGCGACTGAGGGTGCACGTCACGGTCGTGTCGACGCAGTGATCGGGCGGCGCGAGCAGCGATGCGCACGACGCAGGGATGAACAACCGAACGAAGTTCTGGTGGCTGTGCGCGAAGGAAAATCGAGCCGTGCGACGCGCGGTCACGGTGGGCGATCCGCTCACGCCGGCGAACGTAAGTTCGAGTTGCAGCGTGACGGTGCCGTCGCTGGGCCCTCCGCCCGGCACGATGCTGAACGTCGCGGGGAACGTGAAGTCGCGCGTCGATCCGGTGCGCGGCCAGTCGTACGCCTCGGGGTGCGTCGAAGCCGAGCCGCCGCGCGATACGAGCGCGATCATCGACACGACCCGCCCGGGTGCATCGGTGTCGACGACGACCATCACGAACGTCGCGGGGGTCTGACACGACGTCAGCAGGAAGAGCGCGAGCATCGAAACCGCGAACGCGAGTTTCGTGCACAGGGGCTCTGGCGTGAGTCGCGCGCCACGCATGCCGGGGAAATCTAGCATTCATGCGCCATCGTCGTCGTTCGGTGCGTTCCGTATCGCGACCCTGCGCGCGATGACGTCGGTGTGCCGCGCGTACGATGTGCCGCGATGTGCTCCGAGTGGTTCTCGGTCGATGCGCAGGGACCATGATCAGCGTGGCTGCGACATTCCCGTCTTGCACGAATCCCCTTGCTCGCCTGCCTCGCCCCGCGCCACGTTGAATCGCAGGAGGGGGAAGTGGGCGACAGCAGCTCTGGCGTCGAGTGCACACGAATCGGCCCGCGATTGCTCGAGTGGCGCGTGCGTGGACACGTGACGCGGCACTCGATCGAGTCGAACGAACGGATCGTCCAGCAGATCCTCGCCACCCAATCCGAAGACGACCTCGGCGTCGATGCGCTGGTCGACGGCGTCGCGATGCAGGGCCACGAGCCGGGGCTGCCCGGATTCGTCGCGCGTTGGTCGCACGCGCGACCGCAGTGGTTTCGCCGCGTCGCGCTGGTCGGACGCGAGGACGAAGTGCACAGCGTCGCGCGTGCGTTCCAGTTGCTCGTTCCAGCCTGGGAAATCGCGTCGTTCACGGATCGCGACGAAGCGCTGCGCTTTCTCGAAGCAGCCGACGCGGCGTAGTTCCGATCGTGTTCAGGGTGCGGTCGCGGGCGTAGCAGCCGGTGCCGACGCGTGGGCGATGAAGCCGGTGTGCCCCTGCGCACAACGCCGCACCAGATCGGTTCGGCGTCGCGCATCGCCCGGGTCGGGGCTGGCGGCGAGATCGTCCGACTGTTCGAGTTCGTTCGAGAGGGTCGTGTACTCGCGAGTGAGCGTGTCGGCGCGCGCGTTCGAGGTCGCCACCGGGATCAACAGTGAGAGCGCGGCAGCGAATCCGGCAGGTACGTAGACCGCGACCGGACCCATCGCGCGTTGCGCATCGGGCGTCGCGGCGGAGGCGCTGAACCCTGCGAGGAGGCTCGCCAGTCCGCCGAGGGCGAAGCCGAACGCGTAGGTCTGCGTGCGATGACGATTGTTCTGCTGCGCGGATTCGTTCACGCGAGCGACGCACTGCGCACGCAACGGGTCGGCTTCGCTCGAGCCCGACGACGCGGCCGCCACGGGGGGGCGAGTCGACTGAAACGGAAGGATCCCGCTTACGCACGCGTTGAGCGGGAGTGAAGCGAGGAGGGCGAGGGTTGTGAGTCGAATTCCGAGGGCACGCATGATTTGCACACGCTAGCGGGCGCGCCGATCGTTCCGCGAGTTTTCGGCGAGCGCGACGGACGCAGCGCGCGAAGCACGACGACGCGCGTCGATTCAATGACCCGCGTGGACGCGACCTCTGAACACTGACATCCGATCGCGTGCGAGCGACGTAGAGCGGACACCTGTTGCCCGGCGATCACGAGGCAGCTACGACGAGTGTTCACCATCGAGGCGTCCGTTCATGCGTGATTCGAAGGGGAACCGGAACCGAGTCGCCCTGTCTCGACGTGAAATACTCGTCGGGAGCGGCGTCGTCGCGGCGGTTGCCGTCGGGGGCTTCAGTGTCCGTGTCGCCGAGGCCCAGTCCGAGAGTCCGCGCGACGTAGGGATGCTCAACGGTCTGCTCGTGAGCGAGTACAACGCGATCGAGGCGTACGAGGCCGGCATCGGCATCTTGCTCTCGCCGGCGTCGAGCGATCCGCTGGCATCCATCGCTCCGACCGCGGTGGCGGTGGCCGAGCACTTCAGCGGCCAGCATCGCGACCATGCCGCTCAG
>CBIHQZ010000430.1:0-6136 GCA_966212315.1 uncultured Myxococcales bacterium | reverse complement strand
AAGTGCCGCGCGGTGGAAGCGTCGATGTGTCGCTCGCACCCGAACGCATCACGGTCATCACGGCGCTCTCGATCGCGTCGACCGTTCCCGCGTCGGAGGTCTTCGTCGATCGCGTGCTCGCAGGGCAGGGACGCTACGAAGGCGAGATCCGCCCTGGCCGTCACGAAGTGAGCGTGCGCGCGCGCGGGTTCCTGCCGTACGAAACGCTCGTGATGCTTCGGCCGGGGCAGATCGTGACGTTGCAGGCACGGCTCACGCGCAATGCCGGTTGGTACAGCAATCGATGGCTCTGGCTCGGACTCGGCGCGGTCAGCGTCGGGATCACCGCGACCGTCATCGGCATCGCGGCGAGCGGGCCCTCCGATCCGATTCGCGGCATGGGACCGATCGATCCGATCGAGCTGTAGCCCGGCAGTTGCGCGCGCGGTGGCCCGGCGTCGCGCCGTGCACTCATGCTACCGTGCAGCGGGATGGGCGCTGCGGCCGACGATCCGATGATCGGCACGCTGATCGCGGAGAAGTACAAACTGCTCCGGCGGATCGGCGCCGGCGGCATGGGCGTCGTGTACGAAGCCGAGCACGCGGTCACGCATCGGCGTGTCGCGGTGAAGCTCTTGAGCGGCCGCGACGAGTGGGCACCGGGCGCGATCGAGCGATTCCTTCGCGAGGCGCGTGTCGCCGCGATGATCGGCCATCCGAACATCATCGAAGTGCTCGACGCGGGATCGCTGGCGAGCGGTCTGCCGTACATCGTGCTCACGTTGCTCCACGGCGAGAGCCTCGCGGCATATCTGCAACGTGCGGGTGCGATCGCGCCGCGCGAGGCGGCGGAGATCGCGTGCGAGATCCTCGAAGCACTGGTGGCAGCGCATGCTCGACACGTCGTGCATCGCGACATCAAGCCGGAGAATGTATTCGTGTCGACGACCGCATCGGCGCGCCGCGCGATCACGCTGCTCGACTTCGGCATCTCGAAAGTGGTGGGCGACGAAGGTCGCGATGCGAAGACGCTGACCAAGACGGGTAGCGTGCTCGGGACCGCGGACTACATGAGCCCGGAGCAGGTTCGCGGCGACGACGACATCGACGGGCGCGCGGACGTCTGGGCGGTGGGCGTGGTGCTCTATCGCATGGTGACGGGGAAGCTTCCTTTCACGGGGAAGAACTACAACCTCGTCGTCTACTCGGTGCTGACCGACACGCCGCCGGCGGTGCAATCGGTGGCGACCGACGTGCCCGCGACGCTCGCGAACATCATCGAGCGCGCGATGACGAAGCCGCGCGAGCGACGCATGGAATCGGCAGCCGCGATGCTGGCAGCGCTGCGAGCGGCACTCGATTCGCCGGAAGCGAGTGGGGAGGGGGCGTGGACACGCGTCGCGGTCGACGCGCTCGAACGCGGACGGCAGAGCGCGCCGAGCGTCGAAGCGATCGCGCAGGCCGAGACGTTGGACACCGTTGCCGGTGCATCGGCGGTGCCCGTTGCGGTTCCGCGCGTAGCCGACACGCTTGCGGCGCAAGAAGCACCGACCCGTGATCGCGGTGCGAGCGCGCCGTCTTCGCGTGTGCGAACCATCGCGTCGGTCGGAGTCGCTCTCGCGCTGATTTCGGGCGGCGCGTTCTGGTATTCGCGTGCGCGGTCGAACACGGTGGCAGTCGCTTCGGTGTCGCCGGTTCATCGTCCAGCGCCGGCGATCGTGACGCCCATGCCAGCGCCGATGATCGCGCAGCCTGTCGAAGCGCGGGTGCAACCGCCTGTCGTTGCACCCGTGAACGTCGCACCCACGAACATCGAGCCCGCACCCGACCCGGTCCACGCACCGCATCCCGCGATTCGCGCGATGAACACAGCACGCACTGGAGCGGCGCATCCCGCGACCACATCGTCGACGCCCGACGCGGCGAACCATCCCGCGTCCGGCACGTCGCAGATCCGTACGTCGTTCGACGGCCTGTGAGCGTCGACCGGAATTACCTCAGCCCCGCTGCCGCGCGCCCCTCTCCCTCCGACGCCACCGCGTAGGCTCAGCCGCGCAGGCGTCGTCGAAAGAGGGGCTCAGCGCGCAGGAGCGTGGGTTGATCCGGAGGCTGGAGTATCGGTTCATCGCGGCATGCGTTGCGATCCGCTGGGCCTCGAGGGGGGGCGCGTTGCAATGACTCGCCCGGCGATGAAACGATGCGCGTTCGATGAGCAACGATCGCAAGCCGCCGGTGCTTCCGTCTCTGCCGTGCCTCCCCGCGATGCCGCCTGGACCACCGATACTGCCCGCGCGGCCGCCGACACCGGCTGCTCTGCCAACCCCGCGACCCGCGCCGGCTCGCGCGGAGCCCGCGCGAGCATCGACCGCGAAGAGCAAGAGTGCGCGGTCCGCGGCGACGACGCACGGCCTGCTCGCGCCCGAGATCGTCACGCAGATCGTTCGCCTCCGCGGAACGCTCGCGCCCGGCGGAGACGATGCGCGATCGGTGAACACCGTGAAGGGTCCGCTGCCGCTGCCGCCCGTGATCGACGCGTTCGTCCGCGTTTCGTGGCCGACGGACTGCGCGCACACACTCGACGAGGAGTTCGTCTCCTTCGGAGGCTCGGAGATCACCGGACCGCTCGCGACCAACTACGACGGACCCCTCTTCGCGATCGCATCGACCGACACGCAGCACTTCTTCGTGGTTCGCACTGGAGACACGACTTCCGATCCGCGCGTGCATCGTCTCGATCACGATGGCAGCGATGAACTCGATCTCGTGCGCGGCCAACCGCTCAGCAAGTTTCTCGCGAAGATCACTGCACCCGCGGCCGCCGGCGTCCGCGCGAAGAAGCGGTCGAACGGGAAAGACCTGCTCGACGCCCTCGCGAAGAACGACTTCCGCGCCGCGAAGGCGCTGGTCGCAACGGATCCGTCGGCCGCGACGCAGGCGGTCGATCGTTCGGGATTCACGCCGCTGCATTACGCCGCGGCGCGCGGCAATTTCGCGGATGTACTGCGGGCGATGACCGCGGGCGGCGCGGACCCGAACGTCGCGATGCACCGCGAGATGAAGGTGCCGAAGAGTCTGAGCGAGACGCTCGACGCACGAACGATCCCGGCGGGAACCACCGCGTTGCGTCTTGCCTGCGAATCGCGCGCGGCCATCGCCGAGATGATGGATACGACGAAAGCGCTACTCGCCGCGGGTGCGGATCCGAACCGCGCCGACGCGAACGGCAACGTGCCGTTGCTGACTGTCGCGCGCTCGCTGAACAAGAAGATGGTGTCGCTCGCACAGACACTCCTCGCCGCCAAGGCCGACCCGAATGCAGAGAACGCTGCCGGCGACACGCCGTTGATCGTCGCTCTTCTCGACGACGACATGTCCCGCGCGTTGCTGTCGGCGGGCGCCGAGCCGAATCGTGTCACGCGGCGCGAATACGTCGGTCGGCGTTCGGTGAAGGGCATCACCGCGATGCACCTCGCGGCGGCGCAGGGCAGCGCCGATCTGCTCGATGCGATGGTCGTCGCGGGCGGTGACGTGAACGTGCCCGCGCGCGACGGAACGCTGCCTCTCGAGATCGCCGCGGGCGACGCGATTGCGTTTCTTCGCGCGAACGGGGCGATCGAGAGCGACCAGACGCGCTGAGCCATCGAGTCACGCGCGCTGCGAATCGGCACGTGTCCTGCTCCACTTCGAACGCGTCGTGGAGCTGTACACCATCGGCCATTCGACACGCACCGTCGCCGAGCTTGTGGAAGCGTTGCGCGCGTGGCGCATCGAGACAGTCATCGACGTGCGGAAGTTTCCGCGCTCCCGCACGAACCCGCAGTTCAACGCCGACGTCCTCCCAGCGGCGATCGCGCGGGCGGGGCTCGACTACGCGGCCATTGCGGCACTCGGCGGTCGACGTAGCCGCGTGCGCACGGTCGAGCCGATGGTGAACGAGGGATGGCGCGTTAGCGCGTTCCACAACTACGCGGACTACGCGCTCTCGTCTGCGTTCTTCGAAGGCCTCGCCGAGTTGTTCGTTCGCGCCCATCGCGCGCGCTGCGTCGTGATGTGCGCCGAGGCGGTATGGTGGCGCTGCCATCGCCGGATCATCGCGGATCATGCGCTCGCACGCGGCGTGTTCGTCCGCCATGTGTTCGACGCGGACAAGTGCGACGACGCGCGACTCACTCCGTTCGCGCGCGTGCGTGCCGACGGCAGCGTGGTCTACCCGGCAGATGCGGCACTCGTCGGGTCCGCTACCCGTTCTCGAGCGTCGTGAAGAGCGTGCAGCGAGTGACCGAGCATCGAGAGAAGTCAGCGCGCCTTCACGTGCTCTCGAGCGATCGCAGCGCACCGTCGAGCGAACAGGAACGCCGGTTGCTCCGGACATCGGGGGGGAGCATTCCATGCACTCGTCAGTTCGACGTCTGTCTATTGCCGCCGCGGTCGTCGTCGCCATCGCGAGTTACGGCGGACACGCCTACGGCCAATACGGCGGCTACAGCTACGCACCGACGTACGGTGGCTACAGCGCATATGGCAGTTACGGCAGCGGCTCGACCTACGCGCCTCCGGCCGTCGGGTACTACGGCACAGGCATGGGCGGCAGTTGGAGCCAATATCAAGGTCCCGCGATGGGTGGCAGCTGGAACCAGTATCAAGGCCCGGCAATGGGCGGCACGTGGGGCGGCTACCAAGGCGCGACGATGGGTGGCAGCTGGGGCGCATATCAAGGACCCGGGATGGGTGGCAGTTGGGGCGGCGGCCCGCGCTGACCGTCTTGCATCGGCTCATCGCGACAACGGATGCGCTCGCGTCGGCGCGCTCACGAGTGACCACGACGTTGCGTTGAGGTCTCGAAGACATCATGGAACAGCCGCGCATCGCATTCCTCCGCCGCCCCGATGGTCAGCGCATCGCGTGCATGACGTGGGGAAGCGGGCCGGTGCTCGTCGCGCCCCCGGGGTGGGTGAGCCACCTCGAACTCCAATGGAAGCTGCTCGGCATGGAACCGTTCTATGCGCGATTGGCCGAGACGTTTCAGCTGGTGTTCTACGACCGCCGCGGCTGCGGCCTCTCGGAACGCACGCGTGAAGAGTTCTCGCTCGACGGCGAAGTCGACGATCTCGACCGCGTGATCGATCAAGTCACTGACGGGCCCGTGTCGCTGCTCGGTGTGTCGCAGGCAGGGCCCATTTCGATCCGCTACGCCGTGCGCCATCCCGAACGCGTCCGACACCTCGTGCTCTGCGGCAGCTACCACATGGGCCGCTACATCGCGCGTCCGGAACTGCGCGAGTCTCTCGTCGCACTCGTTCGTGCGAGCTGGGGCGTAGGTTCGCGCGCGATGGCGGGCATCTTCGTTCCCGGCGACGACCCGGTGTTTCGCGACAACGTCGCGTCGTTGCAGCGCGAGGCGATCACCCGCGAAGTCGCGGCTCGGTTCCTCGACGCAGGCTACGAGTTCGACGTGAGCGGGGATCTGCCGCGCGTGAAGGCCCCTACGCTGGTGATCCATCGACGCGACGACCGCGCGATCGCGAGCCGCTTCGGTCTCGAACTCGCGGCAGGGATACCGAACGCGCGCCTCGTGATGCTCGAGGGCGACATCCATCTTCCGTGGCTCGGCGACTGGGAGCCGATCGCTGCGCTGGTCGAAGACTTCGTCGCGCCCGGCGCTCGCCGCGATCGAACGACGAATGCCGTGCCTCCACCGAACGCTGCGTCAGTCGAAACGCAGCCGCGATTTCGCGTGCTGCAATACCGCGTCGGGTCGGGTGACGTGCCCGCGGATTGCCGCGTCGCGGTGGCGCAGATCGGAGATCCTGCGGACCTTCCACAGCTCGCTGCGAGCGGTCTCTTCCGTCTTCCCCCGAATCGCGTGACGGCCGTGCGCGACAAGGTTCGCGCGTTCGTCGAACGTGCGGCAACGAACGGCGCGCGTCTCGTCGTCTTCCCCGAGATGAGCGTGGATCTCGGGCACGCGGCGCTCGAGGACGAAGTGCACGCACTCGCGCGCGCGCACGATGTCGTGATCGTCTCGGGCGGACACCACGACGAAGCCACGCGGCACAACGTGTGTCGCATCATCGGTCCCGAAGGGCTGATGTGGCAGCAACGCAAGCACATCCCGGCAACGCTCCGTGCGCAGCAGGGCGGGTGGATCGACGAACCG
>CBIHQZ010000429.1:0-6145 GCA_966212315.1 uncultured Myxococcales bacterium | reverse complement strand
CACCGTGCGATGCGCGAACGGCATGCGCTCGTCGTCGGCGCGGTGCTCCATTCGCTCTCGATCGTGCCGCTCGTGCTCGCGCGACTCGCTGGCGTGCCGCATGGCCTCACGGTTTTCGCGATCGCGGCCGAGCACTTTGCCAGTGGCCTCGGGACCACATTGCTCTTCGCAGCGTTGATGACCGCCGCCCGCCGCAGCGATGCCGCGCTTCACTACACCCTGCTCACCAGCCTCAACGCGCTCGCGATCGGACTCGGTGGTTTGATCGGCGGAATCCTCGGCGACCTGCTCCACGAGACCGGCGCGTATCTCGTCGCGGTCGTCGTCGCGCTCGTACCCATTGTGTGGATCGCGCGCTGGGATACCGCCGTCGTCGCATCGTCAGCCGAGCCGCCGAGGTATGGCACTGCTGTCACAGGGGCTTGAACGATAGCGCTCGACGCGCGAGTCTCCCCCGCTCGCGCGGTTTTTCCCGTGCGATCCATTCTTCTTCGAGGTCGGATGAGCAGCGCATCAAAGTCGAACGCTACGTGGCCGCAGTACGCCGTCGTACTCGCCGTCGCCTTGCTGGTGATCGTGGCGGGTCTCGGTAGTTTCGGATTCTGGGAAGGCGCCGAGCTGCACATGGCCGGCATCGCTCGCGGCGACATGACGCACGAGATCGCGGCGCGTCCGTCGCTCCAGACCACCCTTCCGCGGATCGGCTTCGGGATCTTCGGTGGCACCGAAACCGGCGGACGTCTGCCGGTCGCGCTCTACGCGCTGATCGCGACGATGATGGTCGCGGTCGCGGTCGGACGCGTCGCCGATGCGCGAGCGGGCATGTGGGCGGGCGCCGTGTACGCGACGATGCCGTTGGTGTTCATGAACGCGCGCCAGCTCTTCGGCGGCGGCGTCGCGCAGAGTTCGTTCACCATCGGTCTCTCGGGCGCTGCCATCGCATTGTGGGGGCGGCCGCCCAACGGTCGCGAATCGATGTGGGCCAACGCGCGCTGGCTGCTGGTCGCGTTGATCTTCTTGAG
This sequence comes from uncultured Myxococcales bacterium, assembly GCA_966212315.1. Classification (GTDB taxonomy): domain Bacteria; phylum Myxococcota_A; class Polyangia; order Polyangiales; genus CBIHQZ01. Next base: position 5,123 of record CBIHQZ010000429.1, on the reverse strand, counting down.
TGTGCCGGGCGCCGGCGTACTGCTCGGACTCGTTCCTCTCGCGCTCGGTCTCGGCATCACGCTCTTGCTTCGCTGGCGCGACGAGCCGCAATCGAATCGCATCGGCGGTGTCGTCCTCGCGGTGAGCGGTGCAGCCCTCGCGATTGCGGGCGGCCTCGCGGCAACGAAGCCGCTCGAGGGCTACAACATGCTCGTCGGCGCGGCCGGTGACATGCGCGGACCGGCGCTGCTTCCGACGTTCGACACGTTCATCGAACACGTAGGTCACGGGCTCTTCCCGTGGACGGGTGTGGCCGCGTTCGCGATGGTGCGATTGCTCGTTCCGCCGCCGATGAAGGGCTCGCCGCTGATCGGCGCGAATGGCGAAGGGGTCGACGACGCGAACGCCTGGCGCGAGTCGGGGCTCAAGATCGCCGCGTTCGTCGCGATGGTCCTCGCGTTCGGTCTGCAGAGCTTCCACGTGCAGCTGTTCGGCATGTCGCCGTTCATCGCGGTTGCGCCGATCGCGATCGCGACGGGTCTCGCACTGCGCGACGCCGAGCGCGAAGCGCAGCCGTGGCGGATCATCGCGTCGGGCGCGACGTTCTTCACCGTCATCATGATGCGGGACTTCCTGCTGTTCCCGAAGAGCTCGTATTCGGCACTCGGGCTACCGGATGGCGGCCCGACGTTCCCGACGGGCGCGACTTCGACGTTGCGCGAGGCCCTGCACCACGGCGGATTCTTCGGCGCGCGCGCGATGGCCGAGGAGTACTTCGTGATCGAAGCGCTGCTCTTCATCCTCATCGCGCTCTGCGCGCTCTATCAGGGCGGCGGCGGCACGACGGGGGCGGGGGCGATCACGCCGTTCGCGTGGGATCGGCCGTTCACGTGGGTCGGTGACGTCGAGCGTGCGGCGCGGCGTCAGCTTCGTAGCGAGAGCAAGGGACCGACGCCGTGGTGGAAGAGCATCGGGATCCTGCCGATCCTCGGTCATCTGCGGGTCGTGCTGACCGTGCTGACGATCGCGATGATCGGCGTGTTCGGTGCGCTGGCCGCGTTCGTCCCGATGGTCACGCCCGCGCACATCGCGTGCGAGGTTGTTGCGCTCATCCCGATCGTGACGTTCTTCGCGATCTACGGCTTCGTCATCCTCTGGAACGGGTTCGCGTACCTCGGTTCGCCGAAGAGCCCCACGGGTGAGTGGCTCGGATCGCGCATCGCCCTGGTCCCGATCGGCGGACTCGTCGTCGCGCTGATCATCGCGCATCTGTACGTCCCGGCACTCTCGCGGCACCTCTCGCCGCGCGACGTCTGGCTCGCGACTGCGAGCGCGCGTCACGGCGACGAACCGGTCGCACGTTTCGGTGGCCCGGCGAACGACCCGGCGCCGCGCTTCTACACGCACTTCGACGTGAACGCGTTGCAGTCGGAACAGCAGGCGGTCGACTGGCTCAACAACCGCTCGCCGCGCCATCTCCTGGTGGTGAACACCGGCGCCGATGTGTTTCCGCCGCTCAATCGCAGCTACCGCCGTTCCGCGCCGGAGGGATCGCGCGAGAACATCCCCGTGCTCGACGCGACGAACTCGAATCTCTTCCTCGCGGTGTCCGACCTCGGTGACACGCCGTCGCAAAACCCGCTCGATCGCATCGTGATGACCCACGACTCGCTCACCGGCGAGGGCGACAACTATCACCTGCACGGTCGCTACGATGGCGATCGATTGATCCCCGAGCCTGCGCGTCTCGACGATGCGATCGAGTACGTCGGCTACAACATCGACGCCGGCGGCGGGCGCTACGTGCCGGTCGGAAGCACCGTCACGATCACGTACCACTACCACGTGCTCCGCGAGGTTCCGGGGAACCACCAGATCTTCGTGCACGTGGACGGACAGTGCCCGCGCGTGAACGGCGACCATGACCCCGCGGAAGGGAAGTACCCGGTGCGCTACTGGCTGCCGGGCGACTTCGTGCACGACGTCCACCGCTTCACGATTCCGGGGTACTGCCGTCCCGGTCGCTATCAGGTCTTCGTCGGCTTCTTCCAGGGCGACAACCGCATGCGCATCACCGGCGGTGACCACGATCGCGAGAACCGCATCGTCGCGGCGACGCTCGACGTGCGGTGATACGCACCGACGCGGACCTCGAACTCGACCTCACCCCAGCTGCCGCTCGCCCCTCTCCCTCCGACGCCACCAGTCACGCGTGAACGCAGGCGTCGTCGAGAGAGGGGCTGGAACGATGGCGGGCGTGAGGTAAGGGCCGAGAACGAAGTCGTACGAGCGTCACAGCGTTGAGTGCGCACTGCGCTGGGTTCGTCTCGGCACACCAATGCACCTGCGTGAATGCATCGCCATTCCCTTGCTCACCACGTGACGCCCCGCGCCCCCGACGCATCCGACCCGTCGCACCGCAACGACCGCAGTTCACCAATCACGCCACCATCCTTCGAGCCCCTCTCTCGACGATGCCTGCGTACATGCGCGCGGCGCGGGCATCGAGGGAGAGGGGCGCGCGGCAGCGGGGGTGAGGTGCTGCTGCCCTCACACCGCCAGCACGCTCTCCAATCGATCCAGCGGCTCGCGCAACGTCTCGATCGCCTCGCGCCAGAACGCGGGCGTCTCGAGATCTTTCCCGAGCGTCGCCTTCGCGACCTCGTGCGCCATTCCCTGTCCGCTCTTTGCGAGGAACTCTTCGTAGCGCGGGAGGAACGCTTCGCCGTGCTTCTTGAACTCGGCGAAGAGCGCGCGCGAGACGAGGTAACCGAACGTGTAAGGGAAGTTGTAGAACGCGACGTCGGTTACGTAGAAGTGCAGCTTCGACGCCCAGAACCACGGGTCTTCACCACCGGCGACGAGTGAATCACCGAACAGTTCGCGCTGCGTTTCCGCCATCAACGCGCACAAGCGGCTCGCCGGCACTTCGCCCTCTTTGCGTTCGTCGTAGAACTTCGTCTCGAAGAAGAAACGCGTCGGCACATCGAGCAGGAAGGCGCACGCATCGCCGGCCACTTCGCCGAGCAGCATCGCCTGCTCTTCGCGCGGGGTGCTCGGATCGGTGAGTCGGCCGTCGTTGAGCACGTTCTCCGCGAACGTCGAAGCCGTCTCCGCGAGCGTCATCGGATACTGCCGCGCAAGCGGACGCTGCCCGACCATCACGTGTGAGTGGAACGCGTGGCCGATCTCGTGCGCGAGCGTCGACACGTCGCCGAACGAACCTTGATAGGTCATGAAGACCCGCGACTCGTCGGTCACGTCGCTCCCCGTGCAGTACGCACCGGGGCGCTTCCCCTTGCGCGGTTCGGCCTCGACCCACTGCTTCTTCAACGCATCGTCGAAGAAGCGTCGCAGCGCCGGGTAGCTTCGCCCGAACGACCCGCGCACCAGTTCGATCCCCTCGTTCCAGTCGAGCCGTCGGGTGGTCTCCAGCGGGAGCGGCGCATACAGATCGAACCACGCCGCCGCGGGCAGTCCCATCGTGCGGGCCTTGAGACGCAGACCGCGTCGCGCGATCTCCGCGCCGTCGCGCACGGCTTCCATCATGGCATCGAGCGTCTTGCGCGAAATCGCCGCGTCACGCAGCGCCAGGTCGTGCACGTGCGCGACGCCGCGCCGCGCGTTGAGTGTGTGACGCGTCCCCGCGATGTGATTGAGCGCCGCGCTGACAACGTCACTCGACGCTTCCCACGCCTTGTTTCCTTCGACGAACGCCGCCTCGCGAACGCGTCGATCGCCGTCGGACATCAACGAGCGCCGCTGCGCCATCGGCGTGACTTCGGTGCGCCCGTCGGGGTAACGCATCGTGAACGACATCTTGCTCGCGACCACGTCGTAGAGCCGTCCCCACCCGACGAACCCGTCGAGCCCGATGTCCGACGCGAGCGACTCGAGATCGGCCTTCATGCGGAACTTCGCGTCGTGCCGGGTCTGCTTCAGTGCGAACTGTGCGCCGTCGAGTTCCTTGCGCGCGATGAATGCTTCGAAGTCCGCGTCGCTTCCGCCGCCGAGCCCGCGCTTGATCTCGTTGCTCACCTTGTCGAGCGCGGCCCGCAGCGTCGACAGCTTCGCTTCCGCGAGTTGGTACGCTTCATTCTCCGCGTCTGCGGACGAGAGACACGTCACGTACGAACTCACGTGACCGAGGCGTGCGCTCAGCACTTCGGCGGCGGCGACGACTTCACTCCACCCGGCCGCGCTGCTGCTCGATAGCGGCGCCAGCGCGGTGCTCTTCGCGAGCGCAGCATCGAGCGCGGTGCCGAGTTGTGCGACGAACGCGCGATACTCGGGTCCATCGAACGCGGGGAAGAACGAACGCAGATCCCAGAGCGGCGGCTTTTCCATGGTGCGCGAGGTTATCAGCGCCGGCCCTGAACGAGGCAGTCGATGCGCGCGCTGCCGATCGTGATCAAGCCGGCGCCGTCACGCGCCGCGACGTCGCACCGTGGCGACCAGATCGAGTGGATCCGTGGAGCCGCGCGATGGATCGGGCGGAAGGACCTTGGGCATCGTCGTCGAGATCGACGTCGCGGTGCGTGTCGTCGGCTCGTCGGCCGAGTGCTTGATCGCGGGGAGCCACATTCGGAACGTCGCGCCCGAGCCAGGACGACTCTCCGCGCGCAGCGTTCCACCGTGACCCTCTGCGATCTGGCGTGCGAGCGAAAGCCCGAGCCCGGTGCCCTTGCCTGCGGGCTTGGTGGTGAAGAACGGCTCGAAGATTCGCGGCAGAACGTTGCTCGCGATGCCAGGGCCGGTGTCGATCACGCTGAATTCGACGCCGCGCGTGCCGCCTCGCTCTGCCACGCACACACGCAATTGCACTGCGCCGTCGGGCGTCGTCGCGTCGAGTGCATTGGTGAGAAGGTTGAGAAGCGCGCCTTCGACTTCCGCGAGGCACGCCGAGATCGCGGCCTCGCCTTCGTGATGCGAGAGATCGACCGAGAGCTTCACGCCGCGCTCGTTCGCCTCGCCTTCGACGAGCCCCGCGACGCGTTGCGCAAGATCGAACGCCGGGATCGGTTCGCGCGTTCCTGCCGGTCCGCGCCGCGAGAAGTCCAGAAGGGTTCGCACCAGCCGTCCGCATCGCTCGGCGGCTTGCTGCACGGCCACCATCGTCGGTCGAGCGGGGCTGTCTTCCGGC
>CBIHQZ010000428.1:0-6146 GCA_966212315.1 uncultured Myxococcales bacterium | reverse complement strand
TACCGTCTCGGGTGCGAGTCGACGGGTCGGATCGTCGGGCACATCCGCGTCGCCATCGAGGCTCACGAACAAGATGCGATCGCGGAGTGCATCGCCGTGATCGGCGCGTGTGACGAAGAGCCGATGAAAGATCTCCGTCGCGACGAGCTGCCCGCTCGAGTGCGCGGCGATCAGTACCGTGCGCGTCGACGGCGTGGTGTGTGCGAGCACGTCGTCGATCAGATCCGACACCGCGAGATCGTGCGAACGATTGTCGACTGCGGCAGGGCCCCGCACCGCATAGACGCGCCCCACGCCCAGCGAGTGCAATCGTGCGTTCGCAAGCGCGTCGACCCATGCGCGCGTGCTCGCGTCGGTGATGCGCCACCCGGCTAGACCGATGAACAACGCCTCGCCGCGCGGCTCCGCGAGATCGCGCACGCCGACGCCGTTTCCGAGCACCGACCAGTGCGTGTCCCTCGGTCGCGCTGCTGCATCCGGCACCGCGGCTGCGGTCGCGTCGAGTGCTGCTACAACGTCGATCGGTCTCGGTGCGCTCGATGCATCGATCGCGTGCGCGTCCGGCTTTCCGTTGCCGGCGCCGTGACATGCGGTCAGTGCGGCGAATGCCATCGTCGCCAGCGCGGCTGCGCCAGCGGGGGATCGAAACCTCATTCGCGCGCCCTCACGATCACCGATGGAGCGCACAGCGCGGATCGGGAACCGATGATCGATAGAGAAGCATTTCGGTCGACGGGGCCGGCGTCGGTCGCAACAGTCGCCGCCCGAGCGCGACGAACGCTGCCGAGCACGCGATCGCAGACACCCACGGCAACGACGCCAAGAGCAGGATGCGATGCCAGTCGCGGGCAGGATCCATAGACGTCTCGAATGCGAATGGATCGAGCGACGTCAACGCGACGACCCCGAGCGCCGCGATTCCGCCGAGGATCGACACGACGACGACAGCGGCGGTCAGCCATCGCAGCGGACGAATTCGCCGCGCGCGGTCGCATCCAGGGCAGCTGTGCTCGAGCGCCATCGACCGCGCAGGGTAGCCGATTGGGTGTGGCGTCCACGGGGCCGCGTTTCCTCGGCGATTTCCACACCCGAGCTCGCCGCCTCGCAATCGCGTCCCTCTGCCAACGCCGTTGGCGCACGTCCCGCGCGCGTTGGCAGGCACTTCGCCGGGGCTTCATGCATCCGCCGCGAAAACTCCGCGTGGCGCGCCATTGTTCCCGACCCGCCCTCGTTGGCTTCCGGCTTGCTCTAGCCGGCGACAGCCGTCGCAGAGATGGTTGACCCTGGAACCACGGGGTCGGTATCTTCCCTCGGCAGGTTCGTCCCCTTCGTTCGTGGAGGACTTTCAATGATGTTTCGTTCAGGAGCCGGCGGAGCCAAGACCGCCCTCGCGGTAGCCGCAACGGTCGGCACCATCTTCTTCGGCTGCATCGATCGACCGACCAAGCTGGTCACCTCGATTACGCAGTCCGGCGTCTCGGAAGAGGTGACCAACGACGGCATCGATCGAGTCGATCTTCTGCTCATGGTCGATAACTCGAACTCCATGCGCGAAAATCAGTCGAACATCATGATGCAGTTCTCGCTCATGATCAACACGCTGACGACGCCGCCGCTCGATGCGATGGGCCATCCGCTGTATCCGCCGGTCAAGGACATGCACGTCGGCGTGGTGTCTTCCGACCTCGGTACGCCGGGTTCGTCGGTTCCGGGTTGTGCGAACACCGACCTCGGCGACGACGGCTTGCTCAATCCGATTCGCTTCGGTCAGGCCCTCGCGCGCCACGAGCCGTGGACCAGCGCGCCGCCGACGTTCGGCCGTCCGGCGGACTGCACCGATCCGAACCAATTCCCGTCGTTCATCACGTTCGACTCGGCGACGACGAGCCCGACGACCTTCACGCACGACTTCCAGTGCAACGCCGGTCTCTACGTGAACGGTTGCGGTCTCGAATCGCAGCTCGACGCGGTCTACCGCGCGCTCATCATTCACGACGCGCGTGAGAGCGCCACGAACACCAGCCCGAACGCGGGTTTCGTGCGTGACAATGCGCTGCTCGCGATCGTGATGCTCACCGACGAAGAAGACGGCTCGGTGCGTGACTGCCGCTTCGCGAACGGCACTGCCTGCGATGGCGCCGGCGCGATCGACGTCTACAACCCGGCATCGACGGCGTGGTCGGGCGCGGATCTCAACCTTCGCTTCTACACGTACACCCCCTGTACGGCTCAAGATCCGACCTGGCCGGTCTCGCGTTACATCGATCCGGCGAATCCGACTGCCGGTCTCCTCGCGGTCAAGCCCGGTCACCCGGAGCGAATCCTGTTCGCGGCGATCGCCGGCGTTCCGCTCAACGTGCCGACCATCGGCACCGGCGACACGCAGCGCATCGACTGGAACGGTCTTCTCGGAACGCCGAGCGCCAGCGGCGCGGACGACTTCTGTGGCCGCGACACCTCGATGCTCGGCGCGCAGACCAGCGCCGAGGGCCCTGTGTCGATGATGCAGAACAATCCCGACCCGAACTGCGCCACCCGCGTGGTTCCGGCCTGTCGCCGTCAGGGGACGACGTACATGCCGACCGCTTGCACCGCCGACCTCCAGTACTTCGCGTGGCCCTCGCGCCGCATCGTCGAAGTCGCTCGTCGCTTCGACGAGTCCCCGATTTGCAACGGGTCGGCGTGCAACAACGGTCTCGTCACCTCGATCTGCAGCAACGACTACGCACAGGCGATGCAGCAGATCGTGAAGAAGATCCAGTCGCGTCTGACCGGTGCATGCCTCCCGCGCGTCCTCCAGACCACGCCGGACACGGCGGGCAACAACACGGTGCAGTGCCTCGTTCGCGAGACGCTCCCCGAGGGCGTCGATATGTGTGATCCGGCGCTCGGTCAGCAGGATCCGCCCAACGAGAGCGGCGTGCCGACGCCCACGCACGTGATGGTCGGCGACGTATCGCGTCGCGTCTGCGACATCGATCAGGTCCCGACGGATCCGACGAGCAACGCGCCGATCGCCGGCCAGATCGGTTGGTACTACGACACCGCCGTCGATCCGAGCAATCCGAACTGCGCCCAGCGCATCTCGTTCCAGCCGGAAACCGCAGCGCCTGCGGGCGGCTCGATCACGCGCCTCGAGTGCATCCAGTCCGTCATCCGCACGATGTGATCCCCTCGGTCCCCGAGCCTCTCTCGGGGACCTTCCGCTTCTCGCTCCTCACCCAGACCTTCGCTTCGATCCACTGACGCGCACCGCGTCGGCGGGATCATCGCGCGCGCACCGCGCTGCGCCTTCCCTCGCGGCGCGGGTCGCTGTAGCACTGACGACGATGTTTCCGCCCCCCTCGCAACCTCAGGCCCTCAAGTGCGACCGCTGCGGCGCCTACCTCGAGATGCCGGCGGACCCGAGCATCCACACGATCGCGTGCCGCTACTGCAACTACCAGCAACTCCTCCCCGACATCGCGCAGCGCCGCGCCGCGGTTCAGTCCGCGCAGTTGATGAAGCAGGGAATGCAGCTCGCGACCCGCGCGGCCGACACCTCGCGTCGCATGGGCGCGATCGCCGGGCTCATCGCCGTGGCGCTTCCCTTGCTCATCATCGGCGGCGTCTTCACCGCGCTCTATCAGCAAGGTCTGTTCGGCAACGTGTTGAGCGCCTCGTGGAACGGGCAGGGGCCGCTCGTGTGCGGCGCGAACCAGCACATGCAGGTCTCGAACGTCACCGCGAACCAACCCGGCTCGCAGGTGGTGATCGCGTCGGGCAACTGCCACCTCTCGCTCACCAACGTGAACATCACCGCGAACACGCCGATCCTCGCGTACGGCAACGCGCAGGTCACCGTCGTGGGCGGCTCGCTCGTCTCGACCGCAGGGACGAGCATCGTCGCGCGCGACAACGCTGCCGTGATCGTGTCGGGCGCCTCGGTCGTCGGATCGATTTCGCGCGCGAACAATGCGACCATCGCCGGCATCCCGGGTGCGATGTGATCCAGCGCTTTTCGCGCAGAATTTTCGGTGCGTGTCGCCAGTCGCGCACCTTGACCCTACTTCCAGCGCGATGCTAGAAGCGCCGCGCCCTTGAGAGTCTCTCCACGCGATCTGCATGGAGTCTCTATCGGCATCGAGTTCGCCCTCTCGGTGCTGGTCGGCTTCGGATGCGGTTACTGGCTCGACAAGAGATTCGGTACCTCGCCGCTGCTGATGTTGTGCGGACTCGCACTCGGGTTCGCCGCAGGGTTCCGATCGATCATGGATTTCGCCCGCCGCAGCGCTCGACGTGAGGAACGCGAGGCGCGGCGCGAGGCAGAAGAAAAGAAGCGCGAGAACGAACGTCTCTCTCGCTCGATCTCGAAACCGCTCTCGAAACCCGATGGTTCTGCCCCTAGCAACCCCGATGACTGAGCCGCCGAACGATACCGAGCAGCACGGACACAGCGGGGAGGCGTCTCCGATGCCGAACAACTCTCGTCAGATCACCACGATCCTCACGCTCGCCGGCGTCCTCGGCGCGCTGTGCGCGGGTGCGTGCGCGACGAAGTACGGGTTCGAGTCGGGGCTGTCCGCGGCGGTCGGCGCACTCATCGGGATGGCGAACATCTACGCCCTCACCAAGCTCGTGACCGTGCTCCTCGACGCCGGCGTCGAAGGCAAGCGACGCACGCGCGCGGCCGTTCTTCTCGGCGCGAAGTTTCTCGCGCTCATCACCATTATCGGCGTGCTCATCGTGAACCAGTGGGTTCGCGGCGGCGCGCTGATGGCGGGTCTGTCGATGGTCGCACTCGCGATCGTCATCGGCGGCCTGGTTCATTCCGGCGACGACTCAACCTCTCCGCGGAGTCTTTCGTAATGCCCGAGCATACGTCCTGGTTCACGTACCTGATGGCCCTCCCGGGTCTGCACAATCTCGAACGTGCGCTCACGGGGAAGGTCGTGACCTATCCGTATCAGGTCGACCCGGCCACCGGCGCGTCGGTCCCGACGCCCGTGACGCTGGAGTACACGGCGCTCGCGATCTTCGTGATCCTGCTGGTGCTGCTCTTCGTGTTGATCGCGCGCGCCCGCGTCGCTCGCACCGAGACCGCGGTAGTTCCCGAAGGCGAACTCACCGTCGCCTCGTTCATGGAGAACTTCGTCGAGATCTTCTACGGGATGCTGAAGGACTCGCTCGGTCCGAAAGACGCGCGTGTCTTCCTCCCGATCATCGGCACGTGCGCGGTGTTCATCTTCTTCGGCAACGCGATCGGCCTCATCCCGGGCTTCGCGCCGCCGACGTCGAATCTCAACGTCACGCTCGCGTGCGGGCTCGTGATCTTCTTCACGACGCACCTCTACGGCTTCAAGCGCAACGGCGCCGCGTACCTCAAGCACTTCCTCGGACCGGTCATCTGGCTCGCGCCGCTGATGATCCTGATCGAGTTGATCTCGCACATCGTCCGCCCCATCACGCTCGGCATCCGACTCATGGTGAACATGTTCGTCGACCACCTGGTCGTGAGCGTGTTCACGGTGCTCGTCGCGCTGGTGCTGCCGGTGCCGATCATGGTGATGGGCATCCTGGTGGTCGCGGTGCAGACCTACGTGTTCTGCTTGCTCAGCACGGTGTACATCGCGATGGCGATCGAGCAGCACGACGACCACGGTGAAGAGCACGGTCACGACGTGCATCACGGGCACGAAGGCGAGCTCGCCAAGGAAGCGCCTCTTGCGGGATGAGCACGCGGGACCAACGTCCCCGAGTGCAAGATGGCTTTGTATTCGAGCGCGGATGGTGTAGAAGCCGCGCGCAACTGTATCCGGGGACTCGTCGACAAGCTCGGCGCGAACCCGGTAGGAATCGATTGAAAACGTCGCTGCTCCGGTGGACCCTGGCGCGGTGCGGGTGAAACAGAAAGAAGGAGATCGGACCATGAAGAAGCTGCTTCTCGGCATGTCGAGCGCCCTGCTCGTTTCCCTCTACACACTCTCGGCGTTCGCGCAGGACGCAGCGGCCGCGGGTGGCCCGGCTGCGAGCAACGCGAACGACAAGTCGATGGCGGCCATGATGGCGGCCGCGATCGCGATCGGCGTCGCTGCATTCGGTGGCGCACTCGGCCAGGCGCGCATCGGCGCGGGCCGGTACGACAACTGGCTGCTGTTCGGCGAACG
>CBIHQZ010000427.1:0-6174 GCA_966212315.1 uncultured Myxococcales bacterium | reverse complement strand
CCCGACATGCTGCTCTCGGATCCGCGCTATCAGATCCCGGCGGATCTCACCGGCGTGCCGCAGCTCCCGAACGTTCTGCTCGTCGACACGACGACCATGCGCGTCTTCGATCGCATCAATCCGATCCTGCTCGAGACCTCGCCGCTCGCGTACTACCTCGACCTTGCGTTCGCGACGCTCGACGGCACGACGCGGCCGCGCGCGATGCGACAGACACTCGTCGACGATCGGTTCACCGACGATCAGTGGGAACTCGTTCGCGCGATGAGTCCGCTCGCCGCGCCGCCGCCCGATCCGACCAATGCGCACGCCGACGATCCCGCGGCTGCACAACTCGGTTCGCGACTGTTCACCGAAACGCGCTTCTCGCCCACGAACACGGTCTCGTGCGCGACGTGTCATCGCAGCGATCGCCACTTCGCCGACGGCCTCGCCACCGGTGTCGGCGCCGCGACCGGTGATCGCAACACGCCGTCGCTCGCACTCTCTGCGTACACGCGATGGCTCTTCTGGGACGGGCGCGCGGACAGCGAGTGGTCGCAAGCGCTCGGCCCCGTCGAGAACCCGGGGGAGATGGCGTCGTCGCGGCTCGCGGTCGCGCACGTGATCGCCGATCACTACGCGACCGAGTACGAAGCGATCTTCGGTCCGTTGCCGCCGCTTTCGGACACCGCGCGATTTCCCCTCGCCGGTCGCCCGGGCGATGCGTCGTTCGACGCGATGGCGCCCGCGGATCGAGACGCTGTCACGCGGGTGTTCGTGAACGTGGGCAAGTCGATCGAAGCGTTCGAGCGGACGCTGCGCGCGCCGAGCACCGCGCTCGATCGTTACGCCGCCGGGGATTTCGCCGCGCTCACCGCACAGCAGCGAGACGGTCTGTACGACTTCGTCAGCTTCGGTTGCGTGCAGTGTCACCACGGCCCGACCCTGACCGACGATTCGTTTCACAACATCGGCATGCCGACCGGACGACGCGACGGCGCTGCGGACCACGGTCGCAACGCGATCATCGCGCAACTCGTGGCGAGCCCGTTCCGTGCCGACGGTGCGTTCAGCGATGCGCGTACGGGGCACACGCATCTCGCCCGCCTCGTGAACGATCCATCCCTCGAAGGGCAGTTCCACACGCCGTCGCTACGCGGCATCGCGGCGACGGCACCGTGGGGCCACGGTGGAACGTTCACGACACTCGAGGACGTCGTTCGGCATTACGGTTCGCGACAACTGCAGGCGGCGGTCACGTCGACGACGGGGCCGATCGATCCGCACCTCCCGAGTTTCGACACGGGCTCTGCGCTTCCGTACGTGCGGGATCTCACCGCGTTCCTCGACACGCTCGATACGCCGTAGGCCGCCGTAGGCCTCACCATTGGTCACGAATGCGCGCGGCGCTCGCCCGAGCGATTCCCGGCGGGTGAACCCGCGGCAACGACTCCCAACCTTCGCCTGCGCGAAGCTCGCGGTGACAGCGAGTTGCCTTCGATCGCTTCGGAAGAGGGAACTGGTGTGTTCGATGCGCCATCGCGAGCCTCACGAAGGTGAGGCTTCGGAGGAGTTGCCGTGGCTTCAGCCGCCGGGTCCCAACGCAGCGCGAGCCACATTCGTGACCAATGCTCAGGCCGTAGGCGGGGTGAGGTCTCGCCTCACGCGTGCAGTCGATCATGGTCGACGAGCGCGTCACGAATCTGCGCGAGCAGATCGTGATCCGTCTCGGCCGGTGCTTCCTCGGTTCTCCTGCCGCGGGCACGAAGCGCATTCATCCCCTTCACGACGGCGAAGAGTGCGGCGCCGATGAGGACGAAGTTCACGACCGCCGTGAGAAACTTGCCGTACTCGATCGTGCCGTTCCCGAGATGGAACACGAGTGCGTCGAAGTTCGGCTTCCCGAATATCGCCGCGACGATGTTCATCAGGATCCCGTCGGTGAACGCAGTGACCACGCCCGTGAAGGCTGCGCCGATGACCAGCGCGACCGCGAGGTCGATGACGTTGCCGCGCAGGATGAATGCCTTGAACTCTTTCCACATGACGAGCCTCCGTTGCGCCGCGCGTGCGCACGCGTGTCTGGTCCCCCGCGGAGATGCATCGCCCACGCCCTTGCCCGTGCTCGTGCCCGTGCCCGTGCCGGTTCCTCATCCGTGCTTCGACGCACGGCCCAGCGGGCCTCCTCGACATTGCTCCGCTCGAACTGCCCGTCTCGCGACGCTCGGACGCGCGGCCGAACCCTCGGGCTCAGATGCGCAGCACGAGTTCCAGCATTGCGCCCGAGAACGGCGGAACGTCACGACACACGCCACCGGTGCACAACCGTCCGCCTGGCGTCGCACCGCCGAACAGTCGCAGCGTGCTGCCCGGAATGAACATCCAGCGGATCTCGCCGGCCGGGTAGAACTGCCACGCACGCTCGAGATCGATGGTTCCGTCGGGCTGCACTGTCGGCGTCTGCTTGCCCTGCGCGTAATAGAACGTGTCGTAGCGGAGCACGCCGCTGAAGTTCCATCGCGTGCCGTGCGCCCACGTGAGCGCCACGCCGCTGCGTGAATACAAATAGTACGGGTCGGGCGAGACCGTGTTGATCGACGTGTTCCAGCGCCGATTGATCGACGCGTCGATCCGCAGTTCGAGCGAGTCCTGCGGAGCAACCGCGAACTCGAGATTCATGTCTGCGTGCCAGATCTGCCAGTCGGTGGAATCGGCGCCGGTCGGTCCGTGACTCTGCACCGCATCGCCGAGCACCCACTCGTGGCGATAGCCGACGGACCCCGTGACCTGCCAATCGCCGGCTGCGACGCGCGTCGCGCCCGCAGTGAGACCACCCGCACCGGCTGCGCTCGCGCCACCCGACGACGGGGCTGCGACCGGCGCGATGCGCGAGCGTCGACGGATCGTGAGATAGCCGTGCGCCACGCCGATCGCGGGGAAGCGCGAGTCCCACGGATCGTGTTCGTTCAACTCGCTGTTGCCGTTCGCGACGGCGGTGATGCTCGCGATCCACGGCGACGGACGAAACGCGTACTCGAGACGCAGGCGCCCGCCGCGCGTGTTCGAGTTGGTGCGGATCTGCATGTCGTCGCGTTCGAGCGATGGCGCTGCGGAATAGACGCGACGCGGATCGCTACCGCTGCCCGACGGCGAGAGCAGATAGTTGGTGTAGTCCTTCCACTCGACGAGCGCGTTGAAGTTCCCGCGCACGTACTGCACCGCGCCGAAGATCGCGCGACCGAAGTTCACGGTTTGCCGCAATTCGTTGGCGCGGCTCATCGTGCCGTCCATCGTGCGCGTGACGCGGAAGTACGACGTCTCGCGACGGAGCCCGTCGACCTCGAGATGCGCCGTGAGCGATCCGTCGAGCAGGGCCGGCGCTTGCGCGCGCATGCCGTACACGTCGACGTCGTAGTCGATGCCGAGCGAGTCGGCCGAGTGCAGGCGCAACGCGTGCACGCCGAGTTCGACGTCTTCGTCCGGCCCGATGCGCGCCGCGCCCTCGATGCCGCCGATGATGTCGGGCCCCGCGCGCAGCGTGGTGTTGCCGCCCGCGACCGCGTTGCCCCAGTCGTGATTCACCTGGAGGGTGATCGGGTCGAGATTCTGCGGGTTCACGTAGCCGCCGAATCCGCGGAACGTGAAGCGATCGATCTCGAACTCCGCGCGACCGCCGCGGATGACGGTGTCGAGACCGAGCGGATCGACTTTGCGAAACGCCATCGCCACGCCGCGGCCGATGACGGTGTAGACGTCGCCGCCTTCGATGGTGATTCCGTTGCGTTGGTAGCGCAGCGCGAAGCGCTCGAGCCGCAGGTCCCACCGAAGGTAGTCGTAGCAGTACGGGAGCGTGCAGCCGTTGAACATCGGCTGATTCGTCCCGGCCCATTGCACGCCGGGCGCGGGGACCGCGCGATTGAGCAGCGGGAGGAAGCCGTCGATGCGAAGTTGCAGACGCCACGGCGCCGAGGTCAGCGCCGAGTCGAAGCGTTCGGTGAACGAGAGGAAGCGGTCGTCGAACTGGTTGTTGTCGAAGTTGTTGACCCGGTACGTCGTGATCGTCGTGTTGGTGAACGTGAACGACGTCTGACCGAGCACGGGCAGTCGAAAGACGATGCCTTGAGCAAAGGCTTCAGAAGACGCGCTCGCGACACCGGCCGCGAGAGGCACGGCGATCGCGAGGCGCTTGGCAACGGATTCGAGCGACGAGCCGCGGGGGCGGCGAGAAGAGATCATTGGCGCGGGCCGGGAGACTACGCGAAGACGCGGGCGAGTGAACTGGATCTAGACGCGGGCGGCGCCGGAGGTTCGCGCACCAGCGCGAAACCCGGGCGTCAGCGACCCTGTGCTGCGAGAATGGCGTCGAGATCGCTGGTCATCGTGGTGAGACCGCGTTCGGTGCCGTAGAGCACGTCGTAGATGTTGCCGTTCTGATCGATGATCACGTTCGAGGGGAACGCGTTCATCGGCGTGTAGATCTGCGTCAGACCCGCCGGATCGGTGACCATGTGGCTCGAGAGGTGGTACGCGTTCTTCCACATGTTGCAGTGCGTGTTGTCCGGCGTGCTGCCGTCCGGATTCTGCGCGTAGACGGTGATCACGCGAACGCCGCGGTCGCCGTACCCCTGCGTGATGAGCTGCTCGATCATCGGTGCTTCCTGCATGCAGGGCACACACCATCCTGCGGACACGACGAGAAGCGTTGCGGTCGTGTTGCAGTAATCGGGGCCGTAGAACTCGTAGTCACCCGTGCCGTCGCACAGCGGCAGCGAGACCGGACGGAACGGGCAGCCCGTCATCGCGCACCACGGGGAGTTCGCGGGCGGCTGCGTGCTCACGCATGTCGGACCGGTATCGGCCGGCGTGGTGTCTTGCGAAACCGCGTCCTGCGTCGCGGTGTCCCCCGTGTTGGTCACGGGCGGAGAGCACGCGCCGAGCGCGAGGGATGCGAGCACTGCAGAGAGCTTGAGCGGGCTGGTCATGGCGTCCTCGTCGAAGTGCGCGTTCACGAACCGTGAAGAAAGCTCGATGGCGCGTTGAGTGGGTCTACTGAATCCGAAGCGAACCGATCGTCAAGGGTCGTAGGCGGGGCGGTCACATCATCGGCACGCAGCGGCCGTACATGCCACCACCTGCCTGCGATCGCGACTCGCACATGTAACCGGTGGGGCAGGGGTGCATCGTGTCGTTCAAGCAGTCGACCGGTGCGCAGAAGCCGTTGTTCCAGGTGTGCGGAACGAACGTCACGTTGTGCTGGGCGTCGATGCGTCCGAGGTTGAATGTGCGGCGGCAGTAGTAGCCCTGCGCAACGCGGCAATCGCTGTCGCCGGTGCATCCGTCATAGCAGTCGCCGGGGCCCTGCTCGGCGTAGTCACTGCTGTTCGGGAAGCAGATCGCGCCGCTCGGGCAGTTGCCCTGCGGGAACGTGTCACCTGCGTAGAGGCTCGTGCTGTTCCATCCCGACGGGATCGCGCAGGACGACGCGCAATAGCCGCCGTTCCATCCCGATTGCACACCGGTGGCGCTCGCCTGGGCGATGCACGCACCGCTGCGGCAGTCAGAAGGCATCGCGCAAGGCTGTCCGTCGTCCGCGCCGGCGGGCGGATACGTCGCCGATGTTGCGATGCACAGCCCCGTCCATTCGTTGCATCGAGCCCCTTCGCCGCAGCTGTCCGCGGTGCACGAGGGCACGCACACGCCGCTCTGCGCGGTGTCGCTGGCCTTCAGGCAGGTGTAGCCGGCGCGACCGCAATCGAAACCGTTCAGACACTGGCGCATGCAGTTGCGCGCGGGGCCGGTGCTTCCCGGCAACGGACGGCACACCGAATAGATGTAGCTCACGCCGGTGTCGCACTCGAGATCGCGTGCACACGTGTGCGAGCACATGCCGCCCGGCCAGCCGTCGGTGTTCAAGAGGCACGTTGCGCCGTCGGGGCAATCGGTGTCGGCCATGCACGCGCCCGTGAGCATCGGCGTGGGCGGCGGCGGACCGGTGTCGACCACGACGTCGGTGGCATCTTCGGTCTGCGCGTCCGCAGCGGCGTCGTTGTTGTTCACGGGCGGCGAGCAGGCGAACCCGAACACGAATGCGATGGTCGCAAGAAACGTTGTGCGCGAAAGCAACATGGCGATGACCCTTCGGGGGCGGGATTAGGCCACACGCGACGGAACGGTGCCATCCCTCGTGTCGCG
>CBIHQZ010000426.1:0-6175 GCA_966212315.1 uncultured Myxococcales bacterium | reverse complement strand
CACCGGAAAGCGCCGAGCACCCTACCGCGGTGCGATGGCGTGCTCGGCGCATCGGTCAGTGCGCTCGCATCCAGTTGATCAAGCCGCCGAGCAACAACACTTCGACCTGCCGCTCGGACAAGTGATGCCGCGCCGGGATCACGAGCCCTCGACTCGAATTCCGCACAGTGATCTTCGGGCCCGCGGCGACAGAGGCGCGCAACCCGTGAAGTTCGAGGATGTCCCCCGGCTCGATCGACGAGCGGTCCGCGGGGTTCTCGAACTCGAGCGGCAGGACGCCGAAGTTCACGAGGTTCTGCCAATGGATTCTCGCGAAGCTCCTCGCGAGCACCGCGCGCAGTCCGAGATACCGCGGCGCGAGGGCAGCGTGCTCGCGGCTCGAACCCTGCCCGTAGTTCGCGCCCGCGACGATGGCGTGTCCGTTCGAAGCGGACTTCGCGCGAGCCGCATACGTCGGGTCGACCGCGTCGAATACGAACTCGCTGATCTTGGGAATGTTGCTGCGGAACGGCAGCACGCGCGCGCCCGCCGGCATGATCTCGTCGGTGGAGATGTTTTCGCCAAGTGCGAGCAACACCGGAAGCACGAGTTCGTCGGGGAGCGGATCGAAGATCGGCAGTGACTCGATGTTCGGTCCCTTGATCAGAGCGACTTCGCGCGCCTCTTCGAGCGGCAGCGGCGCGAGCAGCATTTCGGTGTTCAACAGGGGTTCCTCTGGATCGCGCACACGCGGGTAGGGAATATCGAGCGTGCGCGGATCGGTGATGACGCCCGTAATCGCCGAGGCAGTCGCAGTCTCCGGGCTCACCAGGCAGACTTTGTCCTCCCGAGTTCCCGATCGCCCAGGAAAGTTCCGCGGCACGGTGCGCAGACTGATCTTGTCGGTCGCGGGTGCCTGACCCATTCCGATGCAACCGTTGCAACCCGCCTGATGCAGTCGCGCGCCGGCATGGAGCAACGCGAGGATGCGACCGTCGCGTACGAGGTTCTCGAGGATCTGCCGCGAGGTCGGGTTCACGTCGAACGACACGCGCGGGTGCACGTATCGATTGCGAAGAATCTCAGCCGCGACCGCGAAGTCACGGTAGCCCGGGTTCGCCGACGAACCGACGTAGGCCTGGTAGATCTCGGCGCCCGCGACTTCGCGCACCGGCATCACGTTGCCCGGGCTCGTTGGCATCGCGATCAGCGGTTCGAGCGTCGAGAGATCGATCGCTTCGTGATGGTCGTAGTGCGCATCGCGATCGGCGACGATTTCCACCCAGTCGTTTTCGCGACGCTGCGATCGGAGGAACGCTCGAACGGAATCGTCGGATGGAAACACCGTGGTGGTGGCACCGAGTTCCGCCCCCATGTTCGCGATGACGTGACGGTCCATCGCGGAGAGCGACGCCAGTCCAGGACCGTAGTACTCGATGATCTTGCCGAGACCGCCCGAGACGCCATGCCGTCTCAGCATCTCGAGGATGACGTCCTTCGCACTCACCCAATCGGGCAGCGAGCCGGTGAGCCTCACGCCCCAGATTTCGGGCATGTTCACGAAGAACGGTTCGCCCGCCATGGCGAGTGCGACCTCGAGTCCCCCCGCACCGATGGCGAGCATCCCGAGTGCGCCGGCTGCGGGCGTGTGACTGTCGGAACCGAGAAGGCTCGCACCGGGCCTGCCGAAACGTTCCTGGTGCAGGGGATGGCTCACGCCGTTACCGGGGCGGCTGAACCAGACGCCGTAGCGCCTGCATGCGCTGTAGAGGAACAAGTGGTCGTCGGGATTCTTGCTGTCCTCCTGGATCAGGTTGTGGTCGACGTACTGCGCCGACAGTTCGGTTCGCACGCGATCGACGCCCATCGACTCGAGTTCGAGCATGACGAGCGTGCCGGTCGCGTCCTGGGTAAGCGTTTGATCGATGCGCAATCCGACTTCGGTGCCTGGCTTCGACTTCCCGGACACGAGATGCGACCTGATGAGTTTCGACGCGACACCCTCTCCCATCGCAGCCCCCCTCCGTATGTTCCGGCACTCGATTCGTCCCGCGTGACTCTCGGCGCAGCGCACGCGATGCGCGCGACGGCACGACCGACTGGATTGGCCAACGCGCGGGGTTCACCCATCGCGGCTGTCGCCATCGTGCCCACTGCCGATGCGTCGTTGCAGAGTGCGGACCGTTTGCGGGTTCGCGCGCGGGAGTTCCGTCAAGCCGATCGTTCACCGACGCCGCGACCAAGCTGTTCGCCTAGGTCGACGAACACCGCTCGATTCGAAACGATGTGCCCGTGCGGTCAACGCGCGATGCAGCACGCGTCGTCCAACCGCAGGTCGTTACGACGCCGAACAACGCGCGATGCGTCTCGCGCATGCGAGACACTGCACGAACCCGACTCATGGGCGAACGTGAGTCTCGACGCCCGCTGCCCGTGTGCTGCGCGCCATGCGCTCCAGCACAGCTCGCAGCACGACGGCGTTGTTCCGTTCGCCATCGTGCGACGAGAAGACGAGCGTCAGCGTTCCCCTCGCGGCGCGGCCGGCGAGATCGCGCAGCGCCGTCGCCGGAGGTCCGTGCCGCAACTCCTTTCGATAGCGTTCTTGAAACTCCGCCCAGCGTTCCGGATCGTGCCCGAACCATTTGCGAAGCTCATGACTGGGTGCGACATCCTTTTCCCACGCGTCCAGCGCGAGATCCGTCTTGCGGACTCCTCGCGGCCAGAGCCGTTCGACCAAGACCCGGTAGCCGTCGCTACGAAGGGCCGGATCGCGCGCGCGCTTTAGTTTCACCATTGGGTTCCCCTTTTGTTTTTTTCGCCAAAATGCGGATTGAACGACTACGTGGCGTCCTGCACTCACGTCACCGCGGTCGCCTGCCGCTCACCGATCACGTATTCGACAGCGGCAGCCGCCAGCGCGGCGGCACACATGCACCGAATTCGCCGCCGATAATAGCGATGTCCGTTTGCATCGGATTCATGCCGCCTCGTGTCCGCAGACGGATCGCGTCGATTCCACGGTTCGGCCGAGACCGTCGAAGGCGAGCGAACGACAATGGAGCCAGAAGGCAGGATCGTCGCTTTCGGTGACTAGCGCGGGGCCCACGCGGTTGGCGCGCGCCGTGGAGCCGACGGGGGCGCGGTATGTGCCACAGCGCGGCGCCGAACGCCCGCCGAGCCACGCGTCGTAGGAAGCAACTTCCGCGTCGTCCATCGGTCGACAAACGACGGGGACGCATTTCGCCCCTGACTTGATTCGCTGGACGACGATGAGATCTCGGCCGTGATCGTTGCGGCCGGGCAGAACGCGGCGTGATGCACCGCCATTCGAAGCTGCGATCTCGATGGGCCACACCGCGAATCGTCCCCCGTCGTCGAAGCGAAGCAGTTCCGGTCGTGTACGCGCACCCGCCGTGCGAACCATGAAGAGACCGTATGCAGGATCCGTGTTCGCGTGGCGTGTGCGCTAGCGAGACGTGTAGCGAGAACGGCCGTCACGGACACAATCTCGACTTCACTAGTGCGATGGATCGAACCGATCGGTAACGAACAATGGCCCACCGTTTCGGACGTACGGGGCCGCGAACGCTTGGCGGCTCAGTCGGCCGCCTTGGATTTCTCTTGGCCCGAACCCTTCAGTTTCGCCATGGCGATTCATGCGCGAGATGAAATCGATGCTGATGTGCTTCGGGACGCTTCCGACACTGCCGTCTCACGTGCACCCACCGAAGCCTTCGCGATGAGCAAGCCCGGTCAGGACGTTCGCTGCGAGCAATACGCGCACTGTCGCGATGAGTTTCGGCACGCTCTCATCGAACGTCATCCTCACTGGACGCGGATCGCGGTCGCTGCAACTGGACGTTGCTACGCTCGTGAACTCACGCGCCGCGCGTGTGTAGTTCTCGACAGCCGCTGATTCCATCGATCCGTCAACACATCTACTCCCTCGACGCCGCCCCGCGCTCGGGCTCAGCAACACCCAGCGTCGGCGTGACCCGTGGCGACGCGAGCGGCTCCGGCGCGCGCGTCGCTACATCGACGGCCGCCAGGCTTGCGAGAAGCACCACGAACGCGACCGCGGTGACGAGCACGATGCGGTTCGATGCCCGCTGCACCGACAGCTCCATGAAGATCATCGCGACGAGCACGGCTTTCACCGCCGCGATCGCGATGGCCAGCGCCGAGCCCATCGCGCCGAGATGAAGTTGCGATAGTCCGAGACTCGCGGCGGCGAGCAGCACCAGCGCTATCCAGGTGATCAGCGTGACTCGCGGCGAGACCCGTTGCGCGCTCATGTCAGCCTCGCCCCATGAGGTAGAAAAGCGGCCAGACGAAGATCCAGATCACGTCGACCAGGTGCCAGTACATCGCACCGAGGGCGAGCGGATGATCGACGGCCGCCGAGATCTTCCCGCGCGCCACGCGCCAGCCGAGCCAGGCGAGAACGAGCAGACCGACGGTGACGTGAATGGCGTGCAGCCCGGTGGTCGCGAAATAGAGCGTCCAGAATTCGCGCAGCCCCGGCTCGGCGTGCTCCGCGAAGAAGTGACCGCGGCCGCCGGGAAAGATCCCGTCGTGAAAGTGCGCGGCGTACTCGCCGAACTTGATCGCGAGGAACACCGCGCCGAGCACGATCGTCGCGCCGATCCACGCGAGGCTGAGCTGGACGCGTGCGCTGCGCAGCGCATGGACCGAACTCGCCGCCGCATAGCTGCTGGTCAGCAGGACGAGCGTGTTCAAGGACCCGAGTAGGCGCGTGTTGTATTCGACCCCGGCGCCGAATCCGGCCGGGTACATCGCGCGGTACGCCGCGTAGAGCGCGAAGAAACCGGCGAACAGCAGCACCTCGCTCGCGAGAAACAGCCACATCCCGAGATGCGCGGCGTGAGCCTGCCGCTCGAGCGAGTCGAAGTGCTCGGCCGCGCGCGGTTCAGCCATGATGCGACCCGTCCTCGCGGTCGTACTCGTACGCTCCCACCGTGAAGTCCGGAACGCTGCGCCAGTTGTGTTTCGGCGGTGGCGATCCGGTGCGCCACTCGAAACTTCGCGAGCCCCACGGGTTGTCGCCAGCGCGGCGTCCGGTGAAGAGCGCTACTACGAGATAGACGAGCGTCACGACGAGCCCGGTGGCAAGTACGAACGCGCCGACCGTCGACACCACGTGCAGTGTCTGGAAGCGCGCCGGGTAGTCGTAGTAGCGGCGCGGCATGCCGGCGTTGCCGAGGAGGAACTGCGGGAAGAACGTCGCGAAGAACCCACCGAAGACCAGCCCCGCCGCGAGCAACCCCCAGCGCTCGGAATAGCAGCGCCCCGTGACCTTCGGGAACCAGTAGTGGAGTGCCGCGAGCCAGGCCGTGAGCGTTCCGCCGACCATGATGAAGTGGAAGTGCGCCACGACGAAGTACGTGTCGTGCCAGTGCACATCGAGACTCATCGCCGCGACGCCGACACCGGTCATTCCGCCGAAGATGAACAGGACCAGGAACACGAAGACGTAGACCAGCGGCGTCGAGAGCGCGATCGACCCGCGGTACATCGTGCCGACCCAGTTGTAGACCTTGATGGCGGAGAAGATCGCCACGAGCATCGAGAGCACGCCGAAGATTCCGGCGTCGAAGGTCGACATGCCGGACACGAACATGTGGTGTCCCCACGTGAGAAAGCCGACGAGCGCGATGCCGATGGAGCTGTACGCGATGGCTTTGTACGAGATCGGATTCTTGCGACAGAACGTCGACACGACCTCGGAGACCACGCCCATCGCCGGCAGGATCATGATGTAGACCGCCGGGTGCGAGTAGAACCAGAACAGGTGCTGGAAGAGCACCGGATCGCCGCCACGCGCCGGATCGAAAAGCCCCCAGTCGAGCGCACGGTCGACACCGACGAGCAGAAGCGAGAGACCGAGCACGGGCGTCGCCAGGACCTGAATGACGCTGGTTGCATAGATCGCCCACACGAAGAGAGGCATGCGCATCCATGTGACGCCGCGCGCGCGGAGCACGTGTGTCGTCACGATGAAGTTCACGCCGCTGAGGATCGTCGACCAGCCGAGGATGAAGATGCCGATCAACGTCGGCACCACGGCGGAGGGAGCCTTCGCGCTGTACGGCGTGTAGAACGTCCAGCCCGTGTCGACGCCGCCGAGCATCATCGCGAGCACCACGAACGCGGCACCGATGACGTAGATGTAGAA
>CBIHQZ010000425.1:0-6175 GCA_966212315.1 uncultured Myxococcales bacterium | reverse complement strand
ATCGTCAAGAACGCGGGTGTGGCCGATGCGATTCGTCGCGCGGTCGATGCCCCGCTCGAGAGCATGCTTCCGCTGCTCAACGATCGTCTCGACGAAGTGGGTCGCAAGTACGCGGCCGACGGTCAGATCGCGCACGAGATTCAGAACGTGCGCATGGCCGTGCAGAACGCATTCGCCGTCGCGGAGCCTTTGCTCCTCGGCATCACGAAGGCGTCTCTCTCGACCGACTCGTTCATCTCGGCGTCTTCGTTCCAGGAGACGACCAAGGTGCTCACCGAGGCGGCGATTTCCGGCAAGGTCGACGATCTGCGCGGCCTGAAGGAAAACGTGATCATGGGCCGCTTGATTCCGGCGGGCACGGGCCTCCCGGCGTACAAGAAGCTCGACATCATCGTCGAAGACGAAGACGAGGGCATGGCGCACGAGCCGCCGCGACGTGAGCGTCGCGCGGACTCGGACGTCGCGTTCGGCGGCGTCGCGGAATAGCGACGAAGTCAGTCAGTAGTCAGTAGGTAGCGAGGCCCCCGGTTGCGAAAGTGACCGGGGGTTTTGCGTTTGTGGGTCGGTGCGAGCGTCGGCGTTGTCATTGATGTGAACGTGGACATTTACGCCATCGACGACGGGGCGTTCGCGCAGGAGCGGGGACGCGTTCGCGGCGTTCGAGTCGGAGCGACAACGCTCGAGTCGAAGTCCACGTTCACGATAACGACAACGGGGGACCGCGTTGTAGGCGCGCGGGCGCCAGACGTTTCAGTGACCCGCGTCGGTGCCGCACCCGAGCACGCCGTAGTGCTGATTGCAGCGCGTGAGCACTTCGGGCGGGACGACCGTGTGCGCGGCGAGATTCGGCGGCGTCATGAACGGCGGGTTGGTGAAGTCGAACACGTCCATCGGCGGCGTCGCGTTCGCGTCGCGATGGGTCATCGCGGGAAGACCGAAGCGCGCCTCGATGAAGCGCGTGATCGACGTGTGGTCGTAGACCGTGTGCGACACGAAGTGCTGCCGCGCGTACGGCGACACGACGATGAACGGCACGCGCACGCCGAGTCGATCGAAGCGGCCCGGCAGCGCCGTACCGTCACCGGAGTGCGGCGCCAATGCGTCGGGCTCGCACGCAGGCGGCGGCGGTACGTGGTCCGCGAGGCCGCCGTTCTCGTCGTAGGTGATGAATAGCGCCGTGTCGTGCCACGAGGGCGATTGGAAGAGCGCACGCACGATGCCTTCGACCCACTGGCCGCCGATGCCCGCGAGCGCCGACGGGCCCTCGTCGGTCGTGCCGTTCACCTCGTCACCCATCACGATCGACACGTCGGGAAGCGTGCCGTTCTGGATGTCGCGCATGAGATCGCACTGCACCGTGCCGAGATGGCGGAACGTCGAAGAGCGCAGACCGAAGTACGAGAAGAACATCACCTGGTGCGGACCGTCGGTGTAGTCCATCCACGTGTGCCCGCCCGCGGTGAGTTGCGAGAAGATCTGCGTGACCGGGTGTGCCGCGCTGTCGAGCGTGCAGAACGAGTTGTCGCCGATGCCGAACGACGTCGCAGCCATCAGGTAGTAGCGATTGGGCCACGTCGAACTGAGCACCGACGCGTGGTACTGGTCGCCGAGCGAGAACGTCGTCGCGAGCGCGTAGTAGAACGGGATGACGGTGTCGTCCTCGTAGTACATGGCGCGCTGACCGTTGGGGTTGTTGTTGATCACGAAGCGATCCATCGCGCCGTTGTTCCACTGGTCGTGCATCTCGTTCCAACCGTGGTTCACGCCGTAGCACTGCGAGTCGTCGAGATGCGGCGGGACGGGGTTGCCGTTCTCGTCGGGATTGGTCCATCCGGGCGGCGGACCATCGAGTTGGTCCGAATGTGCGAAGCCGGATCCCACGCCGCCATCGGGTTGCGCGCTGAAGTCACCCGGCTGGTAGTAGCCCTGCGCGACGAGCCTTCCGAGGTAGTGATCGAACGAGCGGTTCTCTTGCATGATCACGATGACGTGATTGATCGGGATGTCCGCGCCGACCGGGATCTCCGTTCCGAGCGTCTCCGCAGGCCACGCGCCCGCGCCGAATGCGCACGCGCGACGTTGCGCCGCGAGCGCCGACTCCGGTTGCGTGCGTTCGATCATCGGCGGGCGCAACACATCGGCGACGGACGTGTCGGGTGTGATCGTGACGTCTTGCTCGCTCGCGTCGATGCCGATGTCGGAGACGTCACCGTCGATCGCGGCGTCGGGATTAGCCGGCTGCGAACATCCGAGCGGCGCGAGGAGCACGACGAGCGACCCGACTGCAATCGGTGCAGAGAAGAATCGGCAGCGCATGCCGCGATGCTACCGCACGTCGCACACGGTCATGGGTGGAGGCGCTGCAACATCGCGCGCGCGAACCGATACGCGTCGCCTGGCCAGCGGGCAGATACGTAGCGTCCGTCTTCCACCACGAATGCCGGAGCGTCGTCTTCGCGTGTGCCGCGCGCGCCGACGGTGATGGGTCCGCGTTCGAACTGTGATCGCGGATCGGCGAGCACACTGCGGACTTCGTCTTCGACGTACGCGGGATAGGTTCGGTAGTAGCGACCTAGCTTCCAGAACGTGAGGCCGTACGCGAGCGCCTCCATGTACTTCGGGAGGCAGGTGGTGCGCGACGTGTGCATCACGCTCTTACCAGTGACATTGTCGATCGATCGCGCCAGCACGATCGTGCCGTGGCAGATCGCGCCGACCGGACGTCCTGTGTTCCAGAACGCGGCGACCTGGCGATGGAGCGTTTCGTTCGCGAGCATCTGCTTCATCCGCGGCGCGTGACCGCCCGGGAGGACGAGCGCGTCGAAGCGAGTGACGTCGATCGAACTCCACGCGAGCGGCCGCGCGAACGCGGAGGACTCTCGCATCTCGAGATAGAAGCGTTTCGGTTCATCCGCCGCACCGAGCTGACCGAAGAGCACGCCGTCGAGAAGGCGCTGATCCGCGGCGGGACGCACGTCGCCACGCTCGCTTGCGAACACCACGTCGTGTCCAGCTTCGGTAAAGAGTTTCCACGGTACGGCGACCTCGGTGACATCGAAGTCGTGGTCGGGGAGCGGCATCCAGATCGTCGACGGCATCGCGCGATGGTAGTGCGACACGCGAGTCGCGGTCTCACGAGCGTTGTGCGAGCTGCTGCGCACGATGCGTTTTGCGGATCAATCGAGATGCGAGCTGCTAAGGTGATCGTTCGTCTCTCGACACTTCCGTGCACGACCGAACCGCGGCGCGATCGCCGGTGCACGGAGCTTCATGACTCGAGTCGCGCCGAAGGACACCTACTTTGAATACCCTGCTTCGCACCCTCTCCATTGCCCTCGTCGTCAGCGCCACCGCCCTCGGTTGCAATGGCGGACCGGTGGTCGGCACCGACGCGTCGGACACTCACACCAACGACGTCGTCAGTGATGACCACGCCCCGGATACCGGAACGCCCGACGTCGCTTCCGATGTAGCCGATGCCGCGCCCGACACGACCGTCGAAGACGCGACCACGGACGACACCGCCGCCGAAGACGCGGCTGCCGATGCGATCGTCGAAGACACGACGCCGCCGATCGACGTGCCGACGCCCACCGATGCGGGCGCCGATGTCGCGGAAGATGTCGCCGAAGACACCGCTGCCGACGCAGCTTCCGACGCAGCTTCCGACGCCGCTCCGGACGCGGTTCCGGCGTGCATCGCCGTCAGCCAGCGCTGCGAGACGAACCCGACCGCGTGCTGCGCCGGGCTCACCTGCCAGCCTGCATTCATCGGCTCGATCTGCCTCTGATCGCGCGCTGAAGTCAGCGACCTCGACCCCTCGATTCTCACCCCACCGACCGAAGCGCTCCGCGAACATCTCGCGGAGCGCGCTCTTCCCCTCGCGACGCAATCATCGCGCGAGCGAGCGTCCGCACGCGCGCATCGCGCAGCGCGAGGCTCACCCAGAAGAACGCGCCGATCATGATCGGGAACCAGAGCGGGTCGCCGACGCGAAGGTGGATCGCAACCGCGCCGCCGAGGTAGCCGGTGAGCAACACGGCCGCGAGTGGCGCCGTGCGCGGCACGAGATACAGCGCGACGAGCGCGAGTTCGAGCGCGCCCAGCGCGAACGCGTGTCGATCGGGCACCCCGAGTCGCGCGAAGGCTTCGACGACCGGGGCGATGTTCATCACGTGAATCGTTCCGTCGAAGATCATGAAGAGCACCGCGACGGCGCCGATCACACGGCCCGTCCACTGCCACTTGTTCGAAAGTACTGCTTGGTTGTTCGTCGTCGTGTCCATCGTCCAGCTCCTTCCCGAACGCATCGGGGATTCACAGGGACGACGAACGACGCGACGCTCTCCCGACACCGGTCGAAAAATAATTCGATCGCCTGTCGGAACCGATCACACTGGTTCGTCCTACGGATGAAGAGGACGAGGGAGCACGACGAATGCTGTACGCGATTCTCTGTTACGACGCCGAAGAAGTGGTCTGCGCGTGGACCAAAGAGCAGGACGCCGCCGCGATGGAAAAGCTCGGTGTCGTTCAAGACAAGCTGAAGCGAGCCGGCAAGCTCGGCCCCGTCGCGCGCTTGATGCCGACGACCGCGGCCACGACGCTGCGCAAAGGCAAAGAAGCCATGGTGCTCGACGGACCGTTCGCCGAGACGAAAGAGCAACTGCTCGGCTTCTTCATCGTCGATTGCACGTCGCTCGAGGACGCGATCGAGACCGCGAAGGAACTCGGCAAGGCGAGCAGTTCGAACGGCTCGTACGAGATTCGTCCGCTCATGGTGTTCGACGCCGGAGGAAAGGTCGGATGACAGACATTGCCTGGATCGATGCGGCGCTTCGGTCCGCTCGCCCCCAGGCCGTCGGGGCGTTGCTCCGATACTTTCGCGACCTCGACACAGCAGAGGAGGCTTTTCAGGAAGCGAGCCTGCGTGCGCTGCAGAACTGGCCGCGCAATGGCCCTCCGCGCGATCCCGCGTCGTGGTTGATCTTCGTAGGGCGCAACGCCGCGCTCGACGCCGCGCGCCGGCAACGCAGGCAGCAGCAACTCCCCGACGAGGAGCGCGTCTCGGATCTCGACGACGCGGAAGAAGCGATCGCCGAACGGCTCGACGGCGCGCAGTACCGCGATGACGTGTTGCGCCTGCTGTTCATCTGCTGCCACCCGGAGATCCCGGCCACGCAGCAGATCGCGATGGCGCTGCGCATCGTGTGCGGTCTCTCGGTGAAGCAGATCGCACGCGCGTTTCTCGTCGGCGAAGACGCGATGGAGCAGCGCATCACGCGCGCGAAGCAGCGAGTCGCCGGCGCGGACGTGCCCTTCGAGACCCCCGGGCCGGTCGAGCGCGCAGAGCGACTGCGCTCGGTCGCGGCGGTGCTCTACCTGATGTTCAACGAAGGCTACTCGGCGACTGGCGGCGATGCGCCGATGCGCGCGCCGCTGTGCGACGAGGCGATTCGCCTGGCGCGGTTGCTGGTGCGAATCGCTCCCGGAGATCCCGCGATCCTGGGGTTGCTCGCATTGATGTTGCTGCAGCACGCACGCACCGAAGCGCGACTCGATGCCGACGGCGCGATCGTGCTTCTCGAAGCGCAGGACCGTTCGCGGTGGGATCGCGCGATGATCAACGAAGGGCTCGCGCTCATCGACAAAGCGATGCGCCATCGGCAGCCGGATCCCTACCAGGTGCAAGCGGCGATCGCGGCTTTGCACGCGCGCGCCGAACGCGCCGACGACACCGATTGGAAACAGATCGATCTGCTCTACGCGTCGCTCGAGCGACTCGCACCGTCACCGGTCGTTACGCTGAATCGCGCGGTGGCCGTGTCGAAAGCGCGGGGTGCGGCCGAAGCGCTCGCGATGATCGAACCGCTCGCGCCGAAGCTCTCCTCGTACTTTCATTTCTTCGGCGTACGGGGCGGGCTGCTCATGCAGTTGGGTCGCGGCGACGAAGCGCGCGTCGCGTTCGATCGCGCCATCGCGCTGGCGAACACTCCGGCCGAGGCCGCGCACATTCGGATGCATCTCGATCGACTCGAGGCCGAGGGGGTGGCGCGTGGTGCAGGGAAGCGCCGAGGGAAGTAAGCGATGACGTGACCTCACCCCCGGTGCCGCGCGCCTCTCTCCCTCCGACGCCACCGCGTGAGCGCTCGTGGCGCGGGCGTCGTCGAGAGAG
>CBIHQZ010000424.1:0-6198 GCA_966212315.1 uncultured Myxococcales bacterium | reverse complement strand
TCCATTCGCCCGCATCGGTGCCGAGGTCGTGGCCAGCCGACGGATGAACCTCGATCCGCGCGCCGTACCGCTTCGCGATCGCACGCGGACACGACGGGTGGGTGAGTTCGTCGCCCGCGCCCGAGAGCACCAGCATCGGCACCCGGATCTCCGCGGGGCTTCTGAACCGCATCGCCGCGAGAATCTGGCGCGCCACGTTCGGACGCTGCATCGGACGATCGACGGTGTACCCCGCCCACTCGCGCGCGAGCGCGTCACGTTCGGCGCGCGGCAGGGTGGTCGTCATCGCGAGCACGCGCTGTTCGCGGCTCACCGCGTCGCGCTGACCGATCGAACGCACCACGCCCGCGAACACCCCCACGCTCATCCGATGCCACGGCTTGCTCAGATCGCCGGCGCTGCTGTTCACGATGACCACGCGCTCGAAGTCATCGGGATACGCGCCGACCCACGCGAGCGACACCATTCCGCCCAGCGACACACCGAGCAGCCCCCACGGCCCCGGATTCGCGCGCTGCACTGCGAGCCAGCGCGCGCGCACGTCGTCGGCGAGTGCACCCACCGTGAGCGGCGCGAGTCGATCGCGCTCGGTGCCTGCTCCCGGGAGATCGAGCGTGTGCACCGTATCGCCGGCGCGCACGCCCTCCAGCAGCTTCGGAAACGCACCCCAGTGTCGCTGTTCACGCGCGAGTCCGCGCAGCAGTAGCCAGTGCATCGTTCACGCCTCTCGCAGGATTCGTTCGAGTGTCGACTGCTGATTCGCGATGCTCTCCGCCAACGCGAACTGGCCTCGCGCGCGCACCAGATTGTGCTCGCCACGCGACGCGTAGCGCGCCGCGTTCCATCCGAAGTACCGCTCGTTCAGCGCGTCGCTACAGAAGCGGGTCGCGAGTTCGAGCGCGATGATGCGCGTGGCCTCGACGAGTACCGACCACTCGGGCGCGGTGATCCATTCGCGCGCGACGCTGCCGTACCCTTCGATCGCCGCGCGGAAGATCTCCGCGTCGAATCGCGATTCGGTCTGGTCCTCGCCGCCGGGGTTGCACCACGAACGAAACGCGTCGCCCATTTCGAACGCGAGTGGCATGCGCGCCATCGTGTCGAGATCGAGCAGCGCGATCGCTTCGTCGTCACGCCCGCCGAAGAGCACGTTGCTGATCTTCAAGTCGCCGTGCGCGATCCGCTTCGGATGGGCGTGGAAGTCCGGGAGCCCTGCGGTCGCGGCGAGAAGACGCTCGGCGAGCGGCGCCACCCGATCGTAGAGGGCGTGGGCGCGATGCTCGCTCAACGCCGTTTCCAGTCGTCGCCGATGCATCGCCATGTCGTGCACGCCGGCGCGCGTGAAATGGAACATGTGCTCGAGATCGCTCACCGCACCGTGGAATCGCGCCGCGAGGCGGCCTGCACTGCGCGCAATGCGTGGCTCGGTGACCTTCACCACCACGTGACCTTCGAGATACGAGAACACGCGCCAGATACCGTCGCGCTCGAGCCAGAGATCGTCCGTTCGCGTACGCAGCAGGCGGGGCGTGAGCAGTCCCTTCGATTCGATGTGCGAGGTGATCGCTTCGATGTCGTGATGGAGCCGCGCGTCGAAGAGCGGATTCAAGCACTGCAAGATCCAGCGCTGCCCGCCGCGATCGACGCGAAAGGTTCGATTGATGAGTCCGATCTCGATCGGCTCGACAGCTGCTCCGTCGAGCCCCCATGCGCTCAGGATCGGCGCGAACGAATCATCCGCTGCTGCGTTCACGAGGCGCGAGCCTGTCAGAAACGGCTTCGTCCCGCGAGGACGATGTAGCCCGGCGCTCTCCCGCGCGTGGCAGACTGCACGCTCATGCGCCCGGAAACGCTGCCCCATACGCCGTTCTATTGCGAAGAGAACGCGTGGCACATCGCGCAGCACGACCGTCTTCGCGGACGAGATCCGCAGGTGGTGTTCGTGACGAACGCGCGCCGGCAGTGCGTGTTCTGGAATCAGCGCGCCGCGCGTCGCGAAGGGACGCCGCTGGTGTGGGACTACCACGTGTTCGTCGTCGCTCGCGGAGACGGCGGCGAGTGGGCGGTGTGGGACCCGGATACGTTTCTCGGCTGCCCGATCGGAGTCGGCGCGTACCTCGAGGGAACTTTCACGCGCACCGTGCCGGCGAAGTGGCTCCCGCGCTTTCGCGTGTTTTCCGCGCAGGACTTCGTCGCGACGTTCTCCTCGGATCGGCGCCACATGCACGACACGCAGGGTCACTGGCAGGCACCTCCACCCGCGTGGCCCGCCATCGTTCGCGAAGGCATCGGTTCGAACCTCGAGTCGTTCCTCGATGTCGCGAAGGGCGACGCGCTCGATCTCGAAGCGTTCGCTACGCGATTCGCTTCCGCATCGTGACGTGACGGCATTCACACCATCGTGTTCAATCGCGCGATGGCGCACTTCGAGGTCGAGAAGAAACTCCCCGGATGGCGGCGCGTCGCGCTCTCGACCTGGCGTCGCGGCGACGATCCGACGATCTACGGATGGATCGACGTGGAGGCCTCGGCGTTGATCGCGTACGTAGCCGCGCTGCGCGAGAAGACCGGGTTGCGGATCACCGTCACGCACGTCATCGGCAAAGCGATCGCGCTCGCGTTCGCCGCCAATCCCGAGTGCAACGGCGTAGTGTCGATGGGGCGCTTCAAGCGACGCGCATCGGTCGACGTGTTCTTCCAGGTCGCGTTCGAGGGAGGGCGCGATCTGTCGGGTGCGAAGGTCACCGCGGCCGACACGCGATCGGTGGCGGACATCGCCGGCGCGCTCGACTCGCAGGCAAAACGCATTCGCGAAGCGAAGGACACCGCGCTTCAAAAATCCCAGGGACTGATGAAGCGGATACCGTCCGTGGTGCTCGGCCCCGTGCTGCGCGCATCGGAGGCACTGATGTACGACGCCGGACTCGATCTCTCCGCGCTCGGTATTCCGTTCGATCCGTTCGGTACCGTCATGGTCACCAACGTCGGCGTCTTCGGCATCGACCACGGATTCGCGCCGCTCCTTCCGATCGCGCGCATCCCCGCGCTGCTCACGGTGGGTGCCATTCGCGACGCGGTGGTTCCTGTCGACGGTGTCCCTGCGGTGCGCCCCGTGCTCACCATCGGCGGGACGTTCGACCATCGCGTGATCGACGGCCACGGCGTGGGCAAGCTCTCGAAAGTGCTCTCGCGGGTGCTCGCCGATCCGGCGCGCGAACTCGGCTTCTGCGACTGACCGCCGAGCACATCGAAAACGCAATTCGGCTACGATGCAGCGCCATGCGCGCCGCGCTTCTTCTCTCGAGACTCGCCGCGATCGTCGCGTTCACGAGCACTCTTTTCGCCTGCCGGGTCTACAACACCATCGTCGTCGGCGACGCCGCGCGCGACGGGGACGCAGCGTTCGATGTGACCTGCCCGAGCGATCAGAGCGCGTGCGCGGGTCGTTGCGTCTCGCTCGCGACCACGCCCGAACACTGCGGCGCGTGCGGCCATGCGTGTTCGAGCGCAGGGGGCCGCGGGTTGTGCGCCGACGGTGCGTGCGTCGTGGTGTGCGACGAATTTCATCTCGACTGCGATCGCGAAGCCGCGAACGGCTGTGAAATCGACGCGCGTTCGGATGCGACGAACTGCGGTGTGTGCGGCCGCTCCTGCGCGTCGGTCAGTCCGGATGCGGCGTGCGTGAACCGTGCGTGTGTGCGTCCGTGCCAGATCGGAACCGCGGATTGCGACGGCCTCGATGCGACCGGCTGCGAGACGCGGATCGCCGACAATGCCAGCAACTGCGGTGCGTGCGGACGTGTGTGCGGCAGCGTGAACACCGCCGCGTCGGACTGCGTCGCGGGCGTGTGCGTGCTCACGTGCTCGGCGGGATTCGCCGACTGCGACGGCGACGCGTCGAACGGATGCGAAGCGAATCTCGCCACCGACCCACGGAATTGCACCGCGTGTCGGATGGCCTGCGCGCCGCTGCAGTTGTGTTCGAACGGCTGCGGCATGACGTGCTCGGGCACGACGATGATGTGTGGATCGGGTTGCGCTGACTTCCGCAACGACGTCCGCAACTGCGGATCGTGCGGCAACGTGTGCCCATCGGGCCCGCACAGCGCGGCGACCTGTGTCGGTGGCGTGTGCGGACTGACGTGTGATCAGGGCTACGCGAACTGCGACACGATGGCTGCGAACGGATGCGAGTCTGCGCGCCAGTACGATCCGAACAACTGTGGCGCATGCGGCATGGTGTGCCCGCGCCCGGTCGAGAACGGCACACCGTTCTGCGACAACGGAAACTGCGGCGGTCTCTGCAACATGGGCTTCCTGAATTGCGATGGACCGCTCGGTTGCGAAACGAACGGCCTCACGTCGTCGATGAATTGCGGCGCGTGCGGTCACGCGTGCGTCGGCGGTCAGGCGTGCGTCAGCGGCACGTGCGTGTGCCCGAACGGAACGACGCTGTGCAACGGGACGTGCGTCGACACGCGTTCCAGCAGCGGCAATTGCGGCGCGTGCGGCGTCGCCTGTGCAGCGAACATGGCGTGCAGCAACGGCGCCTGCGTCGCGACCTGCGCAGCGGGCGAGCGCCTGTGCGGAACGAGTTGCGTGAACGTGTCGATCAGCGGGACGAACTGCGGCGCGTGCGGGAACGCGTGCACGGGCGGGCGGGTCTGCGCGAGCGGCACGTGCGCGTGCCCCGCAGGGTCGATTCCGTGCGGCGGGGTCTGCACGGATACGACCAGCGATTACTCGAATTGCGGCGCGTGCGGCAATTCGTGCCTGGGCGATCAGTATTGCTTCAACAGCGGCTGCAACTGCGTGGAGGGCACGCTGTGCGACAACGGAGGGTTCGCGCAGTGCGTCGACACGAACAGCGACCGGACCAATTGCGGCCACTGCGGGAATCTCTGTTTTGCCGGGTCCTACAACTGCATCGGTGGCGAGTGCATGTAGCGCCGCCCGCTCAGCGAAACACTTCGGCGAGCGGAACGACGCGAACGTCTTCGGGACGGATCGCCAACGGATAGGCCTGGATCTCGCGGTCCTCGGCGAGGATCTCGGCGGGCTTCGGAGAGTCGTAGGTGATGGGCGACGGCGTGTTGTGCCCGATCGCGTTGGCAAGCGCCTGCGCATCGGGCGCGACGATGGCGATCCAGAGATCGTGCGTGGTGAGCTGGCGGCGCGCCGCGGCGACGACCTGTTCGCGATCGAGATGTGCCCACGCGGTGCGAAGACGTTCGGCGTACGGCGCCGTCGCATGTCCCCACGCATCGTCGAGCGCGTACCCGAGACGCTCGGACTCGGTCTGCGCGAAGAGATTCACGTAGCCCGACAGGAACGTCTGCTGCCGGGTGAAGTCTTCTGCGGCGATGCCGTTCTCGAGCGTGCGATCCACCGCACGAAGCGCGGCGCGAATTGCGAAATGCGCGTTCGACGGCCGCACCGGGCGGATCCAGATCGACGCGTACTGCGAGCGACGTTGGATGTTCGTGCGCGGAAATCGCGACCAGCCCGATTGCTCGAAGTGCTCGGCGTACGCGTAGTCGCCGTAGTTCAGTCCGCGCGATTCGCGAATCGTCTGGTAAAGGATCCCTGACGATTGGCGGTGCAGCCCGATGTAGTTCGTCGCGAACTGCACCGCGGGGAAGTCTTCGCTGGCGCGCGTGTACTCGACCGGGAACCCGAGTGCGATGGCCGTCGAAGATGCATCGGGCTTGTCGATCACCACCACGTGCACGCCGTGCGGGCGCTCGACACGCTGGAGCGTCGCGATGGTCGCGCACTGCCCGGGAAGAGATTCCATGTCCTGGCGGACCTGCGCCGCGAGTTCCGCGGGATACCCACCTGCGAGGCCGACCATCACGCGGTCGCGGCAGAGAACGCGTCCGCGCATTGCGCGGGCTTCGTCCGGCGTCGACGCAGCCAGACCCCGCTCGGTGCCGAGCGCGGGGTGGCCGTACGGATGGTTCGAGTACACGAGCGATTGCACGAACTCTCGCGACAGCGCTTCGTCGTCGGCGCCGCGGAGTTCCTGGGTCAGTGCGCTGACCGTTTGCGTGCGCACCCGGCGGAAGTCTTCGTCGGCGAGGCGCGGATGCAGGAGCACATCGCGAAGGAGCGGATAGAACGCCGCGACGTGATCGCGATGGACCTGCGCGACGAACACGGTCATGTCGCGGTCGACGCCGTAATCGATGCGCGCGG
>CBIHQZ010000423.1:0-6202 GCA_966212315.1 uncultured Myxococcales bacterium | reverse complement strand
CCTACTCGCGTCGTCCACCGAGCCACGCGAGTGCAGCGAGTGACGACAGCGCAGCCAGCACTGCACACGTGACCATCACGACGCGAAAGCCGCTCTCGAACGCGCCGTCGAACGCGCGATCGAGTCCGCTCGCGAGCGCCGCATCGATCCCCTCGAACGACGCCCCCCCGAGGCGGCTCCGTTGGGCATCGACGAGCACACGCGCGTTCGGGGCGAGATCGAAGCGCACGAGCGCGGCATCGAGCGCGCGATCGAAACGCGTGCGCATGACGAGGCCGAGTGCGGCCACGGACAAGAGCGCGCCGGTGCGAGAGACGGCGTTGTTGATCCCCGACGCGACCCCCGCGTGCTGCGTCGAGACCGAGCCCATCACCGCCGACGTGAGGGGCGCGACGGTGAGCCCCATTCCGAGGCCGAGCGCGAGCACGCCCGGCAACACGTCGCGCGCGTACGTGCCGTGTGAGAACGGAACGCCGAGCGAGAAGAACCCGACCGCGCCGAGCGCAGCGCCGATCGCGAGCGGAAAGCGCGCGCCGTGTTTGGCGGCGAGCGTGCCGGTGGCGCGACTCATCGCCGCGATCAGGATCGTCGCCGGCAGGAACGCCGCACCGGCCTCTGCCGCGGAATAGCGCCGCGACTGGATCAACACGAACGGAAGGAAATAGAGCGCGCCGCCGAGCGCTCCGTAGAGCAACAGGGTGAGCACGTTCGTCCCCGCGAAGACACGCGAGCGGAACAGTCGCAGCGGCACCATCGGCGCGGACTTCCGCGATTCGACGACGACGAACGCGACGAGCAAGAGCGCGCCGACCGCGACCAGCGGCGCACTGCGACGCATGCTCGTGGCGTCGATCAGCGCGAACACGATGGCCCCGAGTCCGGTCGTGACGAGCGCCGCGCCGAGCCAATCGATCGCGTGCGGTGCGTGCGTGTCACGCGTCTCTTCGACGCGCACACTCGCGAGGACGACGACCGCGAGCGCGATCGGCAGGTTCAGCAGGAAGAGCCAGCGCCACGACGCATGCGTCGCGAGCCATCCGCCCGCGACCGGGCCGAGCGCCGCGGTGATGGTCGTCGACGCGGACCATGTGCCGATCGCGGCGCCGCGCGCTTTCTTGTCGCGGTATGCAGCGCTGATCAGCGCGAGGCTCCCTGGGACGAGGAGCGCTGCGCCGAAACCTTGAATCGCTCGCGCAGCGATCAGCGCGTTCGCCGACGGCGCGAGTCCGCAGGCAGCCGACGCGACGGCGAAGAGCACGACGCCTGCCACGAACACCCGACGCCGCCCGAGTTGATCGCCGAGCGCGCCACCGACCAGCACCATCGACGCGAGCAGCAACGCGTACGACTCGACGACCCATTGCGCTTGCGCGGCACTCAGTGCGAGCGAGCGCTGCATGATCGGGAGTGCCACGTTCACGACGGTGCTGTCGATGAACGCCATCGCCGAGCCGAGTACCGCCACGACGAGCGACCATCGCGGATGCGCCGCCGAACGCGTCGCGGGTTCGTTCATCGCGGCGAGCATAGCGTCGTGCGCAATGCGCCCGTTCGACCCGGCGCAGTGATCGTCGTCGCATCGCAGCGCTCGATATTGCGGCACGATCAGCATCAGCATCGCGGTGTCGACCCATCCGCCGAGAGCGACGGGACGGCAGGGTGCTGTGTCGAGCGATCAGTGTCACCGACCATTGGTCGAGCGGCGGTTCGCTTGCACGCGGTCGATCGCGCGGACACGCTGAAAATCCGCCGAATCCTCCGTGGATTTCCGAGCGGACGAGGGGGAGTCGGCGATGGCGAAAGTATTGTTCGTAGTGTCGGGCGCGTCGTACTGGGTGCTGAAGGACGGCACGCGCTACGCGACAGGTTACTGGGCCGAGGAGTTCGCGGCGCCCTACAAGGCGATCACCGATGCGGGCCACGAGGTCGTCGTCGCGACACCGGGTGGTGTGGTCCCGACGGTCGACATGATGAGCCTGCGTCCCGCGATGGCGGGCGGTGAAAAGGGCGCGCTCGAACTCGAAGCCATCATTCGTTCCGCAGAGGTCATGCGTCGACCGCTCGCGCTGGCGAACGTGCGCCGCGAGGACTACGACGCGATCTATCTCCCCGGCGGTCACGGACCGATGGCGGACCTCGCACTCGACGCCGATTGCGGGCGGCTGCTCACCGCGCAACTCGCGTCCGGCAAGCTGCTCGCGATCGTCTGCCACGCGCCGTCCGCGATGCTCTCGACAAGGATCCACGGCGTGTCGCCGTTCAAGGGCTACAAGGTCACGGGCTTCACCAACGACGAAGAAGAGGGCGTCGGGCTCGCGTCGAGGGCGCCGTGGCTGCTCGAGGACGAACTGAAGAACAAGATCAAGGTCCAGTTCAGTCGCGGCGAGATGTGGAAGCCGTACATGGTCGAGGACCGCAATCTCATCACGGGACAGAATCCGCACTCGGCGGCGGTGCTGGCGGATCGGTTGTTGAAGATTCTGGCGTGACGGGCGGGCGAGCGTGAAGCAGTGCGCGCGGCGACGAGTGCGCGGCGAGCGCGCTACATCCCGGCGTGAAACGTGAGCGTGCCGGACGCAAACTGCACGGTCAGCGACGTCCCATCGGCGCTCTGCGAGTAGTTGTCTCTCTCGCCGCTCGCGATCGGAAGGGTCCCCGTGCTCGCGCAATCGAACGTCGCATCGCTGCACACGATCATCCCCGTGCAGTTCACCGCACCGTGGAACTCGAGCTTCTCGCAGGCCGT
Organism: uncultured Myxococcales bacterium; assembly: GCA_966212315.1. GTDB lineage: Bacteria > Myxococcota_A > Polyangia > Polyangiales > CBIHQZ01. The sequence continues at coordinate 3,456 of CBIHQZ010000423.1, read as the reverse complement.
CCACCGAGGACCCGAGTACATCAGCGCGCCGGTACACGAGGCCATTACGGTGCTGAACGTCGCTGCTCCGTCAGTTTCGAGAACCATCGTTACCGTCGTCGTCGCCGTGGCGTTCGTGAACACCCATCGCCCGTCGATGCCGGGCGGACAACAGCCCGCGATGCTCGCGCACGCAGCGACCAGTGCTGCCATCGAGAGACGCGCTCGCGTGCTGATGCGATCCACGACCAGACGCTATCGCACCGCAGCATCGCGATCGAACCCCGTTTGACAGCACCCCACGGCCGCGCTGCCATTGCACCATGCTTTCGTTCCGTCGGTGCGTCTTGCTCTGCATGGCCGCGATTCTCGTGCCCGCCTGCTACCCGGTCGGCTCGGTCCACGACAACAACGAACCCGGCAGTGCTCAGACGATCGTCGAGGGGCGCGTCGCCGTCGATCCGGTCACCGAGACCATGTACGTCGTGCGCTCGGTCGATGGCGGACTTCCGTCGTCGTGGATCCCTGAGCGGCCGCTCACGATCGGGTGCGTCGGCGACGGAGGAGTGACTCCGATGACGTCGAACGACTGGTATTCGCAACTCCTGGCCATCGATCCCGACACCGGCGCGAAGCAGATCATCACGTCGTTCGCGTGGAGTCCGAACGCGCAAGTCGTGTTTCCACCCGCCGGCATCTTGCTCTCGCTCGGGGAGGTCGGGTCGCCCGGTGAACTGCGACTCTTCGATCGTGCGACGCGGACGATCATCGGTCGCCAAGCGATCCCCAGTGGCTTCGTTCGTTCGCTCTTCCTCTCTCCCTCCGGGCGATTCGTGGCGATCGCATCGGGTGACTTTTCCTCGCCGGCCACGGTACTGCTCGCGGAGACGAACTTGCGGGTACTGAGCGAGGCTCCGTGCGACGCGCTCTCGGGATCGCTCCAGACGCTGGGCTGGCTGCATTCAGCAGACGATCGACTCGCGGTGGCGACAAGAATGGACAGTGTCGCCGGCATGCCGCAGCACCTGCGCGTCGCGATCTATTCAACGAGCGCGCTGATCGCATCGAACTTCGCGATCGACTCAGACGGATCCTGGACGTCATCGCTCGCGAGTTTCGACGTCCCGGTTCCCGAGGTGATGCCAGGGACGACACCGCCGCCGTCGAACGACCGGTTCTGGGAGCCGGCGGCCCCGCTCGCCATCAGCGCCGACGATCGATTCGCCGCGATCCCTGTCGCGTGGGGTGTTGCCCTCGTCGATCTCTCGAGCGGCACTTCGACCTTTTTCCCAAGCGTCGTGGCCCCTCCGTCGTTCACCCCCGACGGCTCCGCGTTGATCATCGAAGTGGCCAACGCCAACGCGCATTCGCGACTCGACTTCGTCGACCTTGCGAGCGGCGCGACGACCAGCGTCGATGTGCCGACCTATGGTGGCTTCGCGTACTTCGTCACGCGCGAAGGCAACCAGGTGCTGGTCACCGCGGCCGAGGACACGACGCAGTGGCGAAGCACGGTGCGCTTTCTAGCAATCGATCGCACGACGCATCAGGCCTCGATGCCCACCGCAGGCAGCAGAACGACTCCGTACCTCGATCAGTTCGTGAGCCGGCTCGGTCACGACGAAGTGTGGATCCTCGGCACCGAGGGCGGTGTCGATCGCTTCGATCTCGTGACCGGCTCTCTCTCGCACTTTCCACTCGACGGCAATCCGAGCGGCATCGGCATCCTCCCATCGCGCGACCGACTCGTCTTCGACGACGGCACACATTCACGACTCACGATTTGGGATCCGACGACGTTCGGCGTCGTGTCGCAGACTGAGTACGCGGCGCCGCCATAAGTCGCTGCTTTGCGCGGGTCGCCGAAGGCGAGTCGTCGATCGGGCAGTGAAAAGTCCTGGATCCCTAGTGCGCGCATCGGAAACGCACGGACGAGCCGCATCCCGGAGTGCGTCGTGGTGAGCCGCCCGCCGTTCCGCTACCTTGCGCCATGGCTTTCCTCGTCGACGACCAAACCCTTCGCTCCCGCGTGCCGAGTGCAAGCGGCGCGCTTCTGTCCGCCGCGCTCGGCGGCCTGCTCTGTCTCACGCCGTCTTGTCACAGCGATTCGAACGGCACACCCGACACCGGAACGAACGTCGACGGCGCGACCGGCTCCGACGCGCAGTCCGCGGCCGATGCGCAACCCGACGTTGCCCTCGACGCCGTGACCGCCGACGCAGGACGCGATGCAGCCGCTGACGCGGTGGCCGATGCGACGGCCGTCGATGTTGCGTCCGACGATGCGACATCGCTCGATGCCGCCGCCGCCGATGCCACCTCCGACGACGCCGCAACGATGGATGCGACCATTGCCGACGCCGCATCCGACGACGCCGCCACACTCGACGTCGCGATCGGGGTCGATGCGATCCCTCCGTGCGACATCGCGCCCGATCGCGTGATCACCTACTCCGACGCGGCAACGGACGTGACGGTCGAGTCGTTCACCGCGCAGTGCGCGACGCGTGGCGGCCACGTCGAGGTCGCGCCTCACTGCGGCGGCTTCAACACCTGCGCCGGCTTCTCGTACGACCAGACCCAGCAAACGTATACGGAACACACCTGCGCCGGGCTCAACACCTGCACCGGCTACAGCTGCGTCATCCCGTAGTCTCGACCACGAGCCCTCGCCAGAATCCGTTCTCGACGCTGCGCGCGAGCCAGCGCCTCGCATTCGCGGGAAGCGTCGCGCGCTCTTCGTCGGAGCACTCCGCTTCGAGATGCGCGAGGGCGTCGCGCACGCGGTGGCGACGCAGGAGATCGATCAACTGACCCTCGCGCGGTTCCAACGGCAATTGGCGAATGCCCGAACCCTCTCGCACGAGCGCCCACCACTGCGGCCGCGGGTGGGGCGGCACCTTGCGCGCCGAAGAACTCGCCGCGACGTCTGCGAGCGATCGCTTCGCAGCCACGAGCGCCCAATGTTCGACGAACACCGCGACCGACGGCGAGGGATCGAGTCGCGCATCGAGCAACCGCGCCGCGTCGTCGGGACTCGGCCGGAACGGCGTCGCCGCGGGCGCACGGAACACGTCACGCCATGCCGCATCGATGCGTGAGGCTTCGATCGTCGCCGCACGTTCGAGATCGCCCGCCAACGACGACGCGAGGAACTCGTCGAATCCGTCCGCGGCGTGCTCGATGTCCCAGCCCTGCGGCGGATGCGCGACGAGAAACTGCGCGGCGTATTCGTTGAACTGCCACGGTCCGACGAGATGCGCGGTGAGCGGAAATGCCGTCTGCAATGCGGTGAACAATCGGAACCAGTACTGCCGTTGATAGACCGCGAGCCGCTCCGCCGCGCTCGCGTTCGGCGCGTCGAGCACGTCGTCGAGCACCGCGGGATCGTACACGTCGAGCGTGGCGCGATGGGTGCCGCTACGTCGATCCAACGGCGTGCGCAGCACCCCGCCGAAGCGCGCCTGAAAGTCCGCT
>CBIHQZ010000422.1:0-6202 GCA_966212315.1 uncultured Myxococcales bacterium | reverse complement strand
ACGCGCCGAATCGGGCCGATCGCTGCGACCTTCGACCCAGAGATCGACACGCTCGCGCTCGGACTCAAGCGGGCATCGCTGAAAGAGGGAGTGTCCGCTGCACACGCGGAGCGCCTGGTGAGCGTGTATCGCGCGATGGGTCTGCAGGCGAGCGTCGTGTCGCGATACGGGTTCGAGGTGAGCAGCGGCGCGCACGATCGCGGCTCGGACTTCGCCACCGTGGCCGTGGCGGCGCGACCCGACGACCTCGCGCGGGTGCTCGAACTGCAGCGCGCCCATGCGGAGAAGTCGGCCGCGCCGGTCGGCGGCATGGGCGTCCTGATGGGATATCCCGCGTGCTGCGCGAGTGCGTTCGATGCCCAACGCGATCGCGGCGACAATCTCGAGAACGAGCGGCAGACGTATCTTCGAGCACCCCACGAAGTCGTCGATCCGTCGCTCAATCGTTTCGCGCGCGTCCGCCTGGTGTCGCATCACCCCTGTTCGCCTGCGTGCGCTGCATCGATCGCCATCGCCCGCGCCGTACTCGACCGCATCGCGGAAATCGAACCGTCGTCCGCAGCGTGGATTCGCAATGCTCTCGAGCGGGCGATGCTCGTGGCGGACTACGACCACCGCATCGAACTCGACGGCGCATGGGACGGCGACGTTTTCCGCGTCACGTCGGCGGCGCCACTCGATGTGCGGCATCGTTTCGGGTTCGACGTCACGACGATCACGACCATCGAGCTCTCGGCGACCGGCGTGGAGTTCACGCTGCGCGACGGCAGCAAGCGGTACTTCGCAGCCTCGCGACCAATTCTACTCGTTCCTGGCGCACCGCTCGCTCCGGCCGCGGCACGCGCCATCGCGACGCCTACGGAGCCGGCGCGAACGACGACGGTCGCACTGCCGCGATTGCCGTCTGCGATTCGCGTGGGTGCAACCGCGCGCTCGCACCGCGTGGAAAGCGTGCGGACCGAACGCGACCATCACGCGATCGTCCTCGGCCGCGGCAGTGACAAGGTTCAGCTGCGTGTGCGCTCAGCGCAGTCGACGCGCGATGCAACGCTGAGAACTGCTGTGTGGGCGATCGACATCGATCGTCCCGAAGCGCTCGACGACGACGCTCGCGGTGCGGTCACCGTCTTCGTGCGCGCGCTGGCCGCCGCTTCGCGCGGTTGAGAGTCGGTCAGCTGTTCGCGAACGTCGGGTTCGACACAGCCCGCAGTTCGCTGTCGCCGTGCAGCGCGCGATAGCCGGAGCGCAGCCCGTAACAGCGATTTTCCAGCGCACAGTTGCGGCACACGTCCGTCTTCACGAACTCGCCGCGATCGAAACCGGGCGGCACTTCGTCGAGCGAGAAGTACTTCTCGAGCGATGCGGGCACGAGGCACAGCGGGATGCCGCACATCGACTCGAAGCCGCCGATCTTCACGCCGAGCCGTGCTGCGATCTCCACCGCCTGCGCGATGTGGGGGAGCGCGTCGGCATAACGCGGGATGAACGCGCGATCGCGCGGCACGACATCCGACGAGGGCGCGACGAAGGACACGTTGCACATCGCGCGCGGCCAGCGCTTCGCGATGAGTTCGACCATCGAGACCAACTGGTGGACGTTCCGTTCGCAGATCACGAAGTTCACGATCAGATCGATCTCGGTTTCGTGCAGATGATCGATCCCGACCACGCTGCGAACGAATGTGCCCGGTGCTTCCGTCACCGAGTCGGACACATCCGCGGTCGTCCCGTGAAGACTGACGAACGCTTCACCGAGCCCGGCGTCGACGAGTTTCTTCACCAGCGCGCGGTCGTCGAGTTTGATCGCGTTCGTCTGCAACTGCACCGGATAGCGACTCACGCTCTTCGAGCGCGCGACATACTCCACGAGTCGGGGATTGAGCGTGGGTTCGCCGCCCGACAACGTGATCTTCACCCCGCGGCGCCCTGCGTCGTCGATCGCTTCGCGCACCGCCTCGTCGCCCATTGCCGGCAGGTGCGTCGACACGAAACAGAAGCGACACGACTGATTGCAATGAAACTGAACCCGAATGATGTCTTCTTCGACGAGCCCGAATTTTTCGTGAGTCGAGCGATTCGGCGTCACGAACTCGCGTCGCATCTGTTCGGGCACCGACGAGATGATCGACAGACGCCGGCGCGTACGCTCGTCGTGCACCGGATGCATCGCGGGCGGCGGATGGCGATCGAGATACGCGATCGGCAACCCGAGACATCCCTCGGCTACCTGGCATGTCGAGCACGGCTCGAGCTGACGGAATCCCGCCCGTTGATGGACACCGCGCGTGATCGAGAACAAGTGAGTGACGCGCGACTTCGGCGGGAAGACGCAGGGCGGCAGCGCGGCATCGGGACTTACCCGGACCAACATCTCGACGTCACGCGCCGCGCGATCGAGCGCGACGATGCAGGTTGCAGCTTCGGCGTACGTGACCAGCACGCTCGGGTCGGGGCTCTCGACGGGAACGCGCACCACGATCGACTTCACGCGATTCGCACCCGCCGCCAGGCTATGCAGAAACGCTGGCAGCGTCGGCAACGACGCGAGCGTGGGGCGGATGACCGCCGCGGCGATCTCGACTTCGATGTTCGCTGCCAGCAATGCGCGGATGCCACGCACCGCGGATTCGTGGCCGCCCGGATCGCGGGTCACGTGGTCGAGCGATCGGTCGGGCGTCGAAAGGTTCACGCGCGCCAGCGTGAGCCCGGCGGCTTGCAATGCGGACGCGAGCGCCTCGTCGATCAGCGTCGCATTCGTTTCCAGCACCACGCGTTCGGCGCCGCGGCTGCGCGCGTCCTTCACGAGCGCGGCGAGGTCGCGGCGAAGGGTCGGTTCTCCGCCGGAAAACACGATCTCCGTCGCCCCGTCACGCAGCGCGGATCCGATGCGATCGCGTACGGCTTCGACACGCGCGAAAACCGGATCCTCGGACGGGCGGCGCACCGTGCAATAGACGCAGTTCTGATTGCACGTGAGGTTCGTGTGTACCGACTGCGTTCGCATCGTGCGCGCACAGTCTACGCGCCGGAGCACCGTCGCACTACCGCGATGCGCGTGCGGACGAGCCGGCGAGCGCGCTTCAGCTCGACACAGCCCGCAGCTCTTCGCCGCCCGACAATGCATCGAGCGCGATCGACACTTCCTGTACGAGCAGCCCGCCTTCGACGCCGGCCCCGCACCCCGTGCATGCCGCGAGCCCCGAAGCGGCCGCGCGCAGCTTCGGAATCGCGCGCTCGCGGGGACCCGCATAAGCCTCGGCAAGAGCATCGAGCGCACGCGTTTCGCCGCAGCCGGGATCGACGACCGCCGCGCGATCTGCGATCGCCGTGAGTGCGTCGGTCGATTCTGCACGAACAGCCATCACAGCCAAGCGAACCAACGACTGCTTCTGCGCGATGGCGTTGGTGTCGACCTTCTCGAACAGCGACGCGAGGCGGGCGCGCATCGTCGCCGGCTCGTCGTACGCAGTGAACTCACCCCACGCTTCCTCGACGAGAGCATCCGCGCTCGGGCCGGCGCCCGCGCGGCGTTGCTCGTGCTGCGAGTTCACGCGGTTGACGAACCACATCGCGACCGCGAGTACGGCAACGATGACGATGAGCGCTTGCATGCCCGTTGATTTGCCGTGATGCGCTTCCGCTCGCAAGGGCTGTCGCACACGGGCGTTGACGCGTTGGAACGCCGGGAGTCCACTCGCGCACTCGCGTCGGCGAAATCTGCGGCCGGCGCGCCGCAACGAAGGAGAACCCATATGCCTCTCGACCACTACGTGACCCTCGGCCGCTCCGGTCTGCGCGTCAGCCCGTTCTGTCTCGGCGCGATGACCTTCGGCGAAGACCTCGGGTGGGGCTCGAGCGTGGCCGACTCGCAGTCGATCATGGATCGCTTCATCGAGCGCGGCGGCAACTTCATCGACACCGCGAACGTCTACACCCGCGGCCACTCGGAGAAGATCATCGGCGATCACATCGGCCGCAATCCGAGCCGTCGTGATCGGGTGGTCATCGCGACGAAGTTCTTCGGCAGCCTCTACACCGGCGATCCGAATGCGGGCGGCGCCGGTCGCAAATCGATCGTGTCGGCGTGCGAACAGTCACTGCGCCGACTGCAGACCGACTACATCGATCTGTATTGGATGCACTGCTGGGACAAGCAGACGCCGATCGAAGAGACGATGCGTGCTCTGGACGATCTGGTCGCCTCCGGCAAAGTTCGCTACCTCGGTTTCTCGGATACGCCGGCGTGGAAAGTCGCGCAGGCGCAAACGACCGCCCTGTTTCGCGGATGGTCGCCTCTCGTCGCGCTGCAGATCGAGTACTCGCTTCTCGAGCGTACGGTCGAAGGCGAATTGATGCCGATGGCGCAGGAACTGGGGCTCGGAGTGACGCCGTGGTCGCCGCTGAAGAGCGGCGTGCTGAGCGGGAAGTACACGCGCGCGAATGCCGGTCAGCAGAAGGCCGATCGCGGCGTATGGGTAACGTCGTCGTTGAACGATCGCGCGTACAACGTCATCGATGTGCTCGATCGCGTCGCGAAAGAGATCGGCTCGACTCCGGCTCGCGTCGCCCTCGCCTGGGTGCGCTCGCGCGCGGGCGTCACATCCACGATTCTCGGTGCGCGTACGATTGCGCAACTGGACGACAACCTCGCGGCGCTCGACGTCTCGTTGAAGCCCGAACACATCGCGGCGCTCGACGAGGTGTCGAAGCCGACCCTCAATTTCCCGGCAGATTTCCTGCGAAACGCGGGAGTGTTCGCGCATGGCGGAAGCACCGTGAACGGCGTGACCGCGCCGGTGTGGCCGATGGCGCCGAAGAGCGACGCCGAGCGGTACTGATTGCGATGAGCGGTGGTCGAGCGCACGCGACGAACCGTGCGCTCGCGATCAGAAACGCGTGGTGAATGTCGCGCCGGCCGATGCGCTCGGAGCCCCCGGCATGAGCGACCACTGGGGACGGGTCGACGGACGCGCGGTCGAGGCGCGCGGGTAACCGTTGAACACCAGCACCTCGTGCGAACGCAGCATGCCGATCACGAATGCGGCGACCCCCGCGGTCTGCACCACGCCATCGAGACCGAGAATGAACAGATCCGATCCACTGTACGAACCGGCGCCCATCGTGATGAACGGCCCGACGATCGGGATGTAGAGATAGTCACAGCCGCTGCCCGGCCCGCACGTCACGAATCCGGAACCGGCCGCGGCGTTGAGAACACTGGTGAGGTACAGCGCGCCGAAGGCAACGCTGCCTCCCACGATCAGTCCGAGCGGGCGTTGCGTTTCCAGCGTGGCGCCCGGTGGAATCGGCCCGCCGTGATACTCGACGACCCGACGCTGCGGAAGCATGGGCGGGGGCAGTTGTTGCGGGTACTGCGGGCCGTAGTACGGCTGACCGTACGGCTGCGGCTGCTGCGGATAGCCTGTCTGCCCGTACGCAGGCGGGTAACCGTTCGGTGCCGGCGCCGGTTCGTACTGCGGTTGCGCAGGCAGCGGCGCGCCTTGCACAGCAGGCGGCTGCATCGTCGCGGTTCCCGTCACGGTGACCGGCGGCGGCGGCCCGGGCGGTGCCCCGTTCGGATCGGCGCCCGGCGGAGGGGGTGGAAGGTTCGGCGCGGGCTGCGCTTGCGGCGCAACGGGCGCGTTCGGATCGGCGGGCTGCGTTTGTGCGCTCGCGATGGCGGGAGCGACGACGAGCGCGAGCGCGGGAATCCACGTGGTCTTCATGCGAGGGATCTCCGAAAGCATCCTGAATGGTGGCACTCGCGGACGCGGGGTCGCAAATCGGGCGCGACCTTCGTGGTACGCGCACTGCGACGGCGACGTTCCCGGGTAGCGCAACGCCGAGCTGGTTGCACTTCGACGCGCAGATCGCGCGTTCAGATCAACACGCCCGGATTCAAGATCCCCTGCGGATCGAGCGCCATCTTCGCCGCGGCGAGCACCGCGCCGAACACCTGCGGACGTTCGCGCTGATACCACGGTCGATGCGTCTTCCCGACCGCGTGGTGATGGGTGATCGTTCCGCCGTTCGCGAGGATCGCGTCGCACGCCGCACCCTTGATCGCCGACCACTGCGCCATCTCATCGCCCGCGCGTCCGGGCGCGACGAACGTGTAATAGGGCGCCGGGCCGTCCGGATACACGTGGGTGAATCGACAGCTCAGCCGCCCCGCGCCGCAGTGCGTTTTCATCGCATCGCC
>CBIHQZ010000421.1:0-6206 GCA_966212315.1 uncultured Myxococcales bacterium | reverse complement strand
CTCGGCGTTGTTGGCTCGCTCGGCGTCGAGGGTGTCGACGGCGTGCTCGGTGTCGAGGGCGTAGACGGTGTCGAGGGCTCGCTCGGTGTCGATGGCTCGCTCGGCGTCGCAGGCTCGCTCGGCGTCGAGGGTTCGCTCGGCGTCGCAGGCTCGCTCGGTGTCGATGCATCGTCGGGGGTGGAGGGAGTGGACGGATCCGAGGGCTGCTCTGCCGAGGGAGTCGAGGGCGCGGATGCATCGCTCGTCGAGCTGGCATCACGAGTCGATGTGCCGTTCACAGCGGTGGTGTTCGGCTGCTCCGCATTCGCGGCCACCGCGCTCGACGGTACGGTTGTTCCGCCGTCGTCTACGGTCGTGTCGTTCGCGCCTCCCGCGCCTCCACAGCCGACGGCCGCGCAGGCGGCGAGCGTGACCAGAAGCGAGTGGCGGCGGATGCAGCGCGTGTTCATCGATGACCTCGTGGAAGGGGAAAGCGACTCGGCCGTGCGGGTTTGCGCAGTCCGTCGTCTCGTCGGGCAACGTCCCGGTCACCGCGCGGTTTAAGGGCGGCCGCCGGACCGGAGGCCATGCACGGGGTGGCGAACCGCGGGGTCGGCGCGCGCCGGGCGATCACGTCGGGGCGGCGAAATGTCAGAAAGCTAATACCGTCCCCACCCGAGTCCGATTAGGTTGCGCGCCGAGAGCGGGAATCGGGCGCTCGCCGGACGCGCAAGCGTCGGGAGGAAAGTCCGAGCTTCACAGGACAGGGTGCCGGCTAACGGCCGGTGGGGGTAACCCCGAGGACAGTGCAACAGAGAACAGACCGCCTGCCGTGCGTTCGCGTGCTGCAGGCAAGGGTGAAACGGTGAGGTAAAAGCTCACCGCGCTGGCGGTAACGACAGCGGCGAAGGCAAACCCCACCCGAAGCAAGATCGAATAGGGGAGCAGTCGCGAAAGCGCGAAGGCCGGTCCGGCTGGTGCTCCCGGGTACGATCGCTGGAGGTCGATGGCAACGTCGATCCTAGAGGAATGAACGCCGCTCGCTCGCGGGTGACCGCGACGAGTACAGAACTCGGCTTATAGATCCCGATCTCCGAAGAGCCCCGCGTACGGCAACGTGCGCGGGGTTCGTCGTTGAGGGGTCTCGCGAGAAGAGAAATTCCGCCCACCCGACGCGACGCGCTGCGAGTTCGTGTAGCGTTCCACCCCGAGGTCGATCCACGCATGAGTGAAGAGTTCGAGACCCTGCAGAACTCTCCCGCAGTGCTCTACGGCGCGTGCGGAGGGATCTGGGTGATGATCATTCGGGCCCGGCCGAACGCCCCCGAGATGTACCTCGCGCGTCCGAGTCTGAAGGCGATGCATCGTCAGTACCCGGCCGGCTTTCCCACACTCACGTGGGTGCTTCCCGAGGCGGGCTTCTCGATGGAACGCGACGCCCGCGAAGCGGCGACCGAGGTCACGAAGGAATTCGAATCGGCGATCCTCGCGCAGGCGACGCTCATCGAAGGGAGCGGGTTTCACGCTGCGGCGGTGCGAGCGATCATCGTCGGGCTCGACACGGTGCTTCGTTCGCCCGCGCCGAAGAAGACGTTCTCGGAACTGTCCGTCGCCGTGACGTGGTGCCTCGGGTCTCGACCGGCGAGCGCGCGTGCGCTTTCGCGACCGACGCCGGCAGATGTCGTCACCACCCTCGCGCAGGTCCGCGCAGCCCCGCATTCGTAGCGCGACACGAACCGCGATATCGTCTTCGTCGCTCGCGGCAGCGTTCGCCGCGTACGTCACATCGCACGGAGACGCATCATGAGGATCCCTTCGCGGTTGATCTCGTTCGCGTTCGCTGCCCTCGGCTCCATCGCGCTCGTCGCGTGCTCCGCCGATCCAGGCGGCACGAATGGCGACGGTAGCGCGCGCACCGACGCGAGCGGCCACAACGATGTCACCGGCATCGACACGCCCTTCGGCGGCGGCGACGTCGTCCCGGTCGGCACCGACACGGGTGGCGACGTCGATTGGTACGCACTGCGACACGACGGCATGGCGGATCCGCCGCCGATGTACTGCCTCCCGGATGGCGGCCATCTCACGGGCGATGCCGGCGCCGATCCGTTCTGCCCGCCCGATCGCAATCTGCAGGGCTGTTCGTGCCCCGCCGCGGGAATGACGGCCTCGTGCTGGAGCGGCCCGCGTTCGGCACGCAATCGCGGCAGCTGTCACGAAGGCATGACGACGTGCGTGGGCGACGAGATCCCCGTGTGGGGTCCCTGCGTGGGCGAAGTCGATCCCGATCCTTCCGCCACGCGCGGCCCGGCAACGTGCAACTGCTTCTCGATGGGCACGTGGACCATTCCGAATACGTCCCCGTGCTTCATCTTCACGAACTCGAGCTACACCACCGTGTCGGGCGCGACTTCGAGTGTGCTCAACGGAACGACGGTGAGTTGCGGCGCACCGCAGTCCGGCACGCTCATGCCGCCGGGCCCGACGTGGTCGACCGACACGCTCAGCGTCGACTGCGGCGGCTCGTTCCACATTTGTTATCGCCTTCGCGCATTCGCAACGATGTCGAATGCAACCAATCACACGGTGACGAATTCGGACTGCGTCGTCGCAGAGCCGTGCGTCGATGCCGTGGTGCAGCCGTCGACGTCGCAACAGACCATCACGCTGCCGCCGCTCCCCGGATGGGCGACGACGACGGCGGCTGCCAATACCTGCGCGCAGCAGTTCGTCGACAATGGCGGTTACGCGGAAATGGTCGTGTCGGGTACGTCGTACGAGTGCCAGGACTTCGCACAAGGTATGTCGAGCGGGTACGTCTTCAACCGCGTCGATTATTGCCCGTTCGCGTGTAACAACCCGACCATCCCGCCCGCGAGTCGCCCCGCGATCTGTGCCATGTGCGGCAACGGTTCGTCCGGCAACTTCTGATCGGACTTCGCGTCCGGTACACGCATTCAATCGAACATTTCAAAACCACATCTCGTGGTGCCGTTGCGGCGATGATAGTCTCCATTCCTGGAGGCTACGATGAGTCGCAAACACACTTTGCTTTGCATGTTCGCACTCTCTCTCGCGGCGTGCGGCGGCGGGACGAACACCAACACCGATAGCGGCCGCGACGGAACGAGCGCGGACGGCACGGGCACCGACGTCACGTCGACCGACAGCACGACGGGGAACGACGTCACCGCGTCCGACACGGCGGCCGACGACGTGACATCGGGCAACGATGGATCGACCACCACCGACGTCGTGGCGACCGACAGCACGACCAGCAGCGACACCGGTTCGGGCACCGACGGAAGCGCGGCGTGTACCGCGGGTGTCGAGTGTTCGAACTACGCGGCCGTCCTCGCCACGCAACCGCGCGGCGCGACGAGCCTCGCGAACTGCGTCGTTCAATTGCACCAGTCCGACTGCTGCGGCGCCACGCGCGCGTACGGGATCAATCACGGCGCGCGCACGGAACTGTGCCCCGCAGAAACCGCGTGCGTGGCGAGCTATCCATCGCCGGCGAGTTGCACGGACAACACCATCACGACGGACACCGGCGAGACGACGACGATGATGTCGAACGTGAAGATCCGGATCGTGAACCCCGCGCCGTGCGGCTTCGATCCGAGCATGACCTGCTACACGTGCGAGACGTTCGTGTGCACGAACAACAGCTGCCGCAGCGCGCCCGGAATCGCGGGCGGATGCGGGTGAGCGGCGCGCCCGCCGAGGGCTGCGCGTTTGCGGCGCTCCCCGTGAACCGCGTCTCGAAGCGCTGATCAGAACGCCACGTCGATCGTTCCGTGCGCCCATCCGACGAGAGACGTCACCGCGAATGCGCTGTCGACAATCGGGATCGTGCGCTCGTCGCGCGGGGTCGCGGGATCGTCGGCGTAGAACCGCTGGTGCAGCGTCCCGCTCGCCCCGAGATAGCGAAGCCCGAAATCCAGACCGAGCGAAACGGTCGCGGCACCCGACTCGGCGCCGTACACGATCCATCGCGGCGCGACGCGCAGAATGAATCCCGCACCCGTGCTCGTAGCGTTCGAGCGCTTGAAGCGCAGCACGTGGTCGTCGTCGTCGACCGAGATCGCGAGAGCGACCAATGCGTCGGCGTCGAGCAGCATTCGCGCCGACACATGCCCGTGGATCGCAAGGCCCACATGCGGCATGGCGCGCTGCGTTTCGAAGTGGATCACCCGCGTCTGCGGATTGCGATAGACCGAGTACGCCATCCCGTAGGCGAGCTGCCATCCACTGAGTCCCCATCCGTCGAACGCGAGCGCCTCGTGGCGGTAGCCGATCACGGCATCGAGCACGATCCGCTCGGGGCGACGCCGCCACCCCGCGAGTCCGAATCGCAGCGACGTCTCGAGGAGCCACACGCGCGCGGTGAGTCGTGAGTCCGTGTGGCTGAACTCGGTGGTCGTCCCGCTGCTCGTGATCCAATCGCGATCGAGCAGCGTGCCGAAGGGATCGGTGATGTTCGTGACCAACGACGCCGCGATCGACCACGGCCAACGCCCCCCACCGCCTCCGAGGTAAGCGACGTCGAGTCCCGCCGTCAGCGTGTCGAGTGAGTAATCGAGCCGGCTCCGCCCGCCGACACCCGAGAGCATGAAGTTCAGTTCGTCGCTCGTGCTGCCGAAGAGCGCGCCGAGTTGCGCGCGCATCCGCCAGTGGCGCACCGCGGGATCGCGCGGTCGTTCCACCGGTGGCACTTGTTCGACGGGCGGAGACCACATCACCGGCGCAGGCTGCAACGGCGGCGGCTGCCACGGCGCGTACACGGGTTGTTCCACGGGCTGCTCGGGCGGCGGCGGATCCGCGTAGATGACGATCGTCTCGGGGTCGGGCTCGGGCGTCGCGCTCGCGGGTGGGAGCGGGCTCGCCGGCGGCGCATCCGAAGACGCGTGCGATCGGGTCGATCCGCACGTGACGAGAAGCGCGACCGCGAGCGATCGCACGCGTGGGCGAGTGCGCATCGGGTCCACGTATCACGAAGGCCGATGCGAACGGCGAACGTCGTGAAGCGCGCCGAGCGGCTTGCGGAGTGCTTCGACACGTCGTGACAGCATGCTGTCATGCGCCCGAAGCGCCACCGTTCGCGCGCGATGCTGCCGTTCGAAGGCGCGAATGGGCTGATTGCGGAACCGGTAGTGCACTGCTCACGATGTCCGAGCGATACGTTCCGCCCTTCGACACCGCGATTCTCGACAGCTCGAACCGCTTGCTCAGGACGAACGATTCGATGTGACATCCACTGCGCAGCAGTCGTGACCCCGCGTGCCCTCACACCCGCCCGAGCCGTGCCTCGTCACGTGAAAGAACACGCGCTGGATCTTTCCGCGAGGACGACCCGCATGCGCGCAGGCTACTGCGACGACTTTTTCCACGACAAGCCGATGGCACGCGGACTCGCGATCACGAGGAGCGCGAGCGCGAGCGTGAGCGCGTGATCAGCCGGGCGTGATCGGCGCAATCGTCGTCACGCCCGCGCCGGAGAACTGGCGCACGGGCATCGATACCTGCTGGCTCGCGCCCGTGCGTACGTCGATCGTGATGAACTGCCCCGAGCGCGAGAAGCCGTAGAGCGTCGCGCGCCAGTACCCCAGCCCGAAGACCGAACGAAACCCCGTGTCACCGATGATGGTGAGCGCACCCGTTGCGAGGTCGAGCGTCGCGAGCGAGTCGGTACCCGTGCTCGATCTGCGGACGGTGACGTACGTGGCAGCGCCCGCGATCGATACGAGATCACCGCTGAGCAGCCACCCTCCCTGGAAGCGACCGAGCATGGTGGCTGCGCCGGTGGTGGCATCGATACGCCAGTACGTGCCATCGATGGCACCGCCGACGAGCACCTCGTTCGTCGGGTCGAGCACGCCTGCGGGCACGAACGTCAGGCCGACGAATGTGTGCATGCCGGGGAGCGGCTCGAGCAGTGTGCAGGCGGCGGTGGTCGGGTCGATGCGGTAGAGCGCGTTCTGCGTGACGCCGGTGATCGCACCGTTCGCGTCGACGGCGATGTCCGTCATGACGTGGCTGTATGCGTCGCCGGGCGGACACGCGAACGTCCCGACGATGCGGAATGCCGGCGGTGCGGTGAGCGGGTCGACGGCGAAGAGCTGGGTGTCCGAGTGGGCGAAGACGATCGCGGGGTCGCCGCCCGTAATCGGGATCATCTGGATGTCATCGAAGGCGTCCCCGTGGCTGTTGTCGCGAGACCCGCA
>CBIHQZ010000420.1:0-6210 GCA_966212315.1 uncultured Myxococcales bacterium | reverse complement strand
GTGCGCCGCGATGGTGCGGGCGCCGAGGGTGGTATCGGGGTCGCGTGCGATCAGTTCGGCGAGTGTCTTCACGCCGCGGTCCGCGGCAAGACGCGAAGGTGCGAGGGGATGCGTGCCCATCCACAATTCGGCCTCGGGACCGCTCGAAGGGACCGGGCGTCCCTGCAGTGCGGCGATCGCGCTGCGAGAACCCCACGCGTACGACTGGATGACGTTCTCGAGTATCTCCACGGCCATCCGTCCTAGATGCCCGCGCGCTTGCTGTCCATGTGGACGGTGAGCATGGCCATGCTCAGCGCAGGCATCCGCCGCTCGCGCCCTGACCGGGCAGGGGAATCACGCCGCCGCAGCGGAAGGCGAAGTGCAGCAGGATGTCGATGCCGAGCAACCACAACGCGCCGCCGAACAACACGCACGCCCATCCCACCCGGCGTTGCGCGCGTTCCGTCGTCGCGAGTCCCCACGTGTTGGCGGCCAGCGAGAGTCCGTTGGCGAAGTGATAGACGGTGGCGGTGACGCCGGTGACGTAGAGCGCGAACAGCCCCGCGCGGTCGAGATCGACGCCGAGGCGGTGATAGAAGTGCGGCCAGGTGATGTGCGCGAGGGCTTTCTGCACGCGGTACATCCACAGATGCACGGCGATGAACGCGAACGCGACGATGCCGCTCACGCGTTGCAGCAGGTAGAGCCAGTTGCGCAGGAACGGATAGCGCATCACGTTCGCGCGCCCTTCGGACGCGATGAACATTCCGTAGATCGCGTGGAACGCGAGGGGTACGAAGATGCCGGCGATCTCGAGTGCGAGCAGCGCAGGGAGGCGCTGGATCCTGCCGACGGCGCGGTCGAACGATGCGCGGCCGTAGAGCACGTGGGCGTTGGTCCAGAGGTGCTCGACGAGAAAGATCCCGAGCGGCACGACGCCGCTGAGCGAGTGCAGCCGGCGCAGCACGAAGTGACGCCGCGACACGGGCTCGGCGGGGGCGCGAGGCGGCGATGCATCGTCGCGGGCGGCGAGCGTCATCGCGTCGAGCGGTACCAATCAAGCGAAGGGTTGTCCACGCTTCGGTGCGCGGAGATTTCGCAGCGATGGCAATCGCGGCGGGCGCGACGTACAACGACTCGCCATGGCGCGCGGGCGCATCGCAATCGCATCGATCACGGTGATGAACCTGGCGGCATTGGCGTCGTCATCGGCGTCGATCTCGTGCGGCGGCGAGCGATTCGACTCGCGACCGATCTCGCTCGCGTCGTCGGACCGCGGGATCGACCAGACGATGCAGCGGGCGCGGCAGGCCGCATTCGAGGGCGATCTGGACACCGCGCGCGAACTGCTCGACGCCGTGCTGCACGATCACGCACGCGATCCGCTCGCGCCGCTCGCATCGATTCTCCTGGCGCGCGTTCACATCGCGCACGGGGACGTCGCCGACGCGGTGCGAGTGCTGGAAGCGGCGCGCACCGGTGGCGATCCGGTGCTGGTGCGCAAGGCTGCCGTAGTGCGCGGTGTTCTCGCGGCGCGCGCGGGTCGTCATGCGGAGACCTTGTCGTTGCTGCGATCGCTCGACGGGCAGCTTCCCGACCGCGCCGAAACCGGGGAACTCGCGTGCGCGCTGGCCGAGTCCGAGACGCACGCGGGTGATCCGGCGCGCGCGCTGCGGGCGTTGGCGGTGATCGAGTCGCTGAGCAGCGAAGGTGCGTCGTGGCTCCCGACCGGTCTCGCGTGCGAACAAGTAGACACGCGCGCGCAGTTGCTTCGCACGGTGCTCGAACACGTCGACGACCCGCAGACGCTCGCCAATACGGTCGACATGCTGCCGGCCGATTCGCCGATGCGCCGCCCCGTCGAAGTGCGCTTGCATGCGGTCGCCGAACGCACGCACGAAGTCGGGCGCTTCATTCGATGGCTCGGGGACCTGCCCGACGACACCGACGTCAACAGCGGCGCAGGCGCGGCGTCGGTGCGTCCGACACTCGTCGTGGGCATCATGGCGCCGGGGCAGGGGGCGCGTGCTTCGCTGGGGGTGTCGGTGTTGCGCGGCGTGCAGATGGCGCTCGAAGGTATCGACGACGTTCGCAGCGTGCACGAAGACGAAGGCGAGTCGCCGGAGGCCGCGGTGGCAGCGCTCGATCGGCTCTACGCGCAGGGGACTCGCGTGGTGGTCGGCGTGCTGCACGAAGGGCGTTCGGCAGCGGTTGCGATTCGTGCGCAAGCGCTCGGCATCGACGCATGGCTCCTTGCGCCGACTCACGGTGTCGCAGGCACGGGCGCGCGCGTGCACCTGGCGGGTCCCTCGAGCGAGGCACGCGCGGAGGCCGTGCAGCGGGTGGTGGGCATCGTGCGCGGCAACGAGGCGACGCGCATCGCGCTGCTCTCGGAGCGGCCGCCGACGGAAGTGCGCGACGCGGTGGCGCGAGAGCTGGGATCGCGAGGGGCCGCGTGGACGGCGGTGGACATCGAAGAGATCACGGCGCGCGGCGCGGCGAGCGCGATCAACGTGGTGCTCGGGACGTACGGACGCGAAGCGCGGGCGGCCTTTGCGCGCGGTGCGGCGAATGCGCCGGGGCGATGGATCTTCGAGGCGCGCGCGGCGGCGCCCGAGAGTGCCGGGGTGTGGATCGGTCTCGCAGCCGGGCCTGCCTTCACTGCGTTTCTGAGTGAGTACTGCACGCGTATGGGCGAGCCGCCGGAGGAACTGACGATGCTCGCGTACGACGCGGCCCGTCGCGGCGTGGCCCACGCGCGAAACCAGACGAACGAACCGGCGACGCTGCTCGCGCTCGATCGAGCCATGGTGCACGCGTGGATCGACGCACGCGGCGACATCGTGCGCGCGAGCGAGGGCGGGGCGCCGGCTGCAGTGGTGCGCTGCCCGCGGTGAACTGCGTAGCGTGACCTCACCCCCGCTGCCGCGCGCCCCTCTCCCTCCGACGCCGACGGTGACGCACGAACGCAGGCGTCGTCGAAAGAGGGGCTGGGACGATCGTGGCGTGGTTCGAGTGGGGGGGAGGGCGACGCAATGGTTCGGGACGCCCCACGCACCCACGACGAATGCAGATCACTCCGCACGCCCTCATCGTTCGAGCCCCTCTCTCGACGACGCCGGCGTTACGGGTTGCCGCGGTGGCGTCGGAGGGAGAGGGGCAGGCGGCAGCCGGGGTGAGGTCTGAGCGAAACGCGCTACTTCGAGGGGGTGAGACCGTTCATGGTCTCTTCGATGAGCCAGTCGACGACGGCCTTCGTGTCGCCGTTGTTCTTCTTCCACACGGCGACCTGGCGGTCGGCGCTGGTGCCCTCGAGCATGATGCGCTCGATGCCCTTGAGCGCGTCGCGCGTGCCGAGGATGCCGGCGGACTCGTCGACGAGTTCGAGCATTTCGCGCACGAGATCGCGCAGCGGCACTTCGGTCTGCTTGCCGAAGTCGATCATCTTGCCCTCGACGCCGTAGCGCACCGCGCGCCACTTGTTCTCTTCGATGAGCGCGCGCGAGTAGTTACGCCACGCCATGTTGCGGCGATAGAGCAAGTACAGTTGCGCCATCAGCGCCTGAACGAGCGCGACGATCGCGATGGTGTGCTCGATGTTGGTCGGCATGTCCGCGATGCGCAGTTCCACCGTGTCGAAGAACGGATGGACGCGAACGTCCCACCAGATCTTCTTCGCGTTGTCGATACAGCCCGTCTTCACGAGCGTGGCGACGTAGTTCTCGAACTCGCCGTACGACGAGAATTCGCCCGGAATCCCGGTGCGCGGGAAGCGCTTGAAGATCTGACAGCGGATGCTCTTGAGTCCCGTGTTGCGTCCGATCCAGAACGGCGAACTCGTGGTGAGCGCGAGGATGTGCGGGAGGAAGTAGCGAACCTGGTTCGCCAGTGCGATCGCCGTTTCCTTTTCCTTGATGCCGACGTGCACGTGCAGCCCGAAGATGAGATTCCCACGCGCGACGTCCTGGAGATCTTCGACGAGCACGTTGTAGCGCTCGTGCGGTGTGATCTCCTGCGTCTTCCAGTCGCTGAACGGATGGGTGCTCGCGGCGATGATGCGAAGGCCACTCTTGCGCGCGAGCGCATCGAGGCCGGTGCGCAGTTCCACCAGCTCGCGTCGGACATCGTGGATGTCTTTGCAGATGCCGGTGCCCGTTTCGATCATCGACTGATGCATCTCCGCGCGCACCCGTTCGCGGAGGATGGTCTTGTCGCGTTCTTCGAGAATGCGCGAGACGTACGAACGCAGCTCGCGCGTCTCGGGATGGACGATCTGGAACTCTTCTTCGACACCGAGCGTGAACTGTCCGTCGAGCACAGGAACCTCCCGCTTCGAACCCATGGGCGCTCTCCCACCGAGAAGGGCGCCGCTGCATCCAGAGTCGACCCGCGCGGACCCTTGCGGGCCCGCGCGTCACCAGCCTGACTTCAACAATTCAAGCGAACCGCTCAGCCAATGCGAATGCTCTGATTCGACGCTGCGAGAACCGCGCTCATGTCGCCGGTCTTCATCGCCTTCGCGACCGGACCCGGTTCCAGATGGCGCGGGCCGCCCGGGAGGAAATCTCCGAAGTGGTAACGATTCAGTCGCGGCTGCCGCCCCTCGCGCACACAGCGAACCGTGAACTTCGCCATCTGCTCGACGACGATCTTGAAGTAGTGCTCGGTGATGGACCAGTAGTCCATGTCGGGCGCCGGGTTGGTGAAGTCGATCGCATACGGCACGCCGTCCTTGATTGCGAACTCCACCGAGTTCATGTCGTAGCCGAGCGCTTCGCAAAGCGTCCACGCACCGTCGACGACCTTCTGGCCGACTTCCTTGGAGAGGAAATTGTCTTCGACGAGGTAACGACGCTGCTTCGGGTCGTAACGAATCGGCAACACGAAATCACGGCCGATACAGATGCAGCGAACGTAATCGTCGAAGTCGATGAACTCCTGGAGCGTCATCGCCAGCTGCCCCGACGCGTTGTAGTCGCGGAGCAGTTCGTCCATGTTGTTCACGCGCGAGACGTTCTTCCAGCCGCCGCCTTCGGCCGGCTTCAGAATCGCGGGGAATCCGACGTAATTCGCGATGCCTTCCCAATCGAGCGGGAACTCGAGATTGCGAAGCGAGCGGTTCTTGTCGATCGACTTCGCGTAGTCCTGCTGCGGCAGGAGGACCGTACGCGGCACCGCGACGCCGACCTTCGATGCGATCGAGAAACCGAGGAACTTGTCGTCGGCTTGCCACCACAATGGGTCATTGATCACGTAGGTGCCGGCGAGGGCCGCGGCTTTGAGATGGATCCGGTAGTGCGGGATCTCGTGACTGATGCGATCGATGAGAACGCGGTAAGGCGGATTGAACTTTTCAGGGGTCCCGCCGATCTTCGCGATCTCGGCGACGATGCCCGGTTCCTTGTTCACCCGTTCGATGAATGCGGGCGGAAACGTGTTTTCCCAACCGACGAGCAACCCGATGCGTTCCGGCATGCGATGCACTCTCCTCGCAGGGATGATCCACGAACGCGAGCGGCAAGGGAACAGCGATCGTGTCGTCTTCGCGTGAACTTCGCGGCGGGCGTTCGCGCCGAATCGCGCGGTGCGCCGGTCAGAGTCGCTTCATCAAGTCGCGCGCGGTCTCGGACTCGGGGTCGAGCGCGAGAGCGGCGTCGAGGGCGCGGCGGGCGCTGGTCTTCAGTCCGCCGAGGAGGAAGACCTGCGCGATCGCGATGTGGGCGATGACGTTGTCGTTCGCGAGTTGCACCGCGGCGCGCGCGAGTTCGAGTGCTTTCGGAAGCGCGGTGCCCGTGCGGATCACCGATTGCGCGGCGCGTGCGAGAGCAGTCGATGCTCGACGGCGCAGCGCGTCTTCGTGCGGCAGCGCTTGCTGTGCGGCGCACCACGCTTTGGCGGCATCTTCCCAGCGACGTTCTTGTTCGTGTGCGCGCGCGATGGCCGCTTGCCGCTGCGCTTCGAGCAGTCCGGCAGACGCCTCCTCGCGTCCATCGTTGGCAGGTCGGTCGGTGTCCGTGCCGGGTTTCGCGATCAACGCCATGACGCGCGCGGCGTCGGCGTGATCACCGCGCGCTGTCGCTTGTTCCGCCAGCAATCGGAGCTTGCCCGCGTTCGCTCCGCGTTCTCTCAGATGTCGCTCGCGCGCGAGACGCATCACTGCTTGCATCGCGTCGTTTGCGCTCGGACGAGCATCCTCGTCGGACTCGCCCGGAACCGGCGACGCATCGT
>CBIHQZ010000419.1:0-6228 GCA_966212315.1 uncultured Myxococcales bacterium | reverse complement strand
CCACGCCGCGGCCGCATCATTCGAACGAGCCCGAACCGCCGCCCACCACGACGACGCAGCCGGTGCTGCCGACTCCCTTCCGACCGACGTTCACGCCGGGTCGCGATCCGAATCAACCCGCGCCGACGACGCCTCCCACGACGCCGCCGCAGACCACGCCGCAGCCGCCGGTGATCACGCACCCGACGACACCGCCACCGACGCCCACGCAGCCCGATCAGGGCATGCACGGCGGTCCGTCGCAGGTCGAGAACCCGCCTCCCGATCCGACCGGCGCCGTCGCGTTCTGATCGCCGCCGCGGCTGGTCGCCGCGACGATCGCGGACTTTCTCGTTGGGTTCGAATGCATGACCTCGCGCTCACTCGCGTTGCTCGTGCTGCTGGTGAGTGCGCTCGCGGCCTGCCAGGCGTACGACCGCGGCCGATACAACGGATTGCTCGACGCGAGTGATCGCGCGGACGTCGCCGACAGCATCGACGCGCCCGCGGATGCGTTCGATGCCGGTCGCGACGGAGCGAACAGCGACACGCTCGCGCCCGACGGCGACGATGCGATGACGGCATGCGCGTCGTGCGCGGCAAACGACGTGTGCTGCAACGACCGTTGCGTCGACACGCGGCTCGACCGCTCGAACTGCGGCGCATGCGGCAATGCGTGCCCCGGCACGACGTGCAGCGGCGAAACGTGCACGGCGGTCTGCGTGATCTGTGGCAGTTGCGGAAACTGCTGCACGTCCGGCCCGAACTCCACCGCGGCGTGCAGCATCGGCACGTGCACACTGAGCTGCTCGGCGGGCTTCGCGAACTGCAACACGTCGACGACCGACGGATGCGAGACGCCGCTCGATACGCTCACGAATTGCCGCTCGTGTGGCGACGTGTGCACGGCGCCGACCGGTGGCACTGCGCTACCGGTGCGTGCGTGGTCTCGTGCCCGGCCGGGCAACAGGCTTGTGGCGGCGCGTGTGTCACCGTCACCAACAACGTCGCCAATTGCGGCGCTTGCGGGCGCGCGTGTGCGGCCGGGCAATCGTGTTTCAACGGATCGTGCGCACCGACGACGTGTGCGGCCGGAAGCGGTTACGCGAACTGCAACGCGTCGAGCACCGACGGATGCGAAGTGAACACCAACACCGACCCTCGCAACTGCGGCACGTGCGGGCATGCGTGCGCATCGGGACAAGCGTGCGTGGCGGGAACGTGCGTCGCCTGCAACACGACCGCGCCACAAGTGCTCGTCTTCGGTTCGTCCACGGTCCAAACCTATTTCCCCACCGGCGCGATGGTCACTCTCGCGACGGAAGCAATGTGGCGAAGCATGACGACCGCGAACTTCGCCGCCTACGACTACATCGTCATCACCTCGGGCAACACGAGCGCCGCCTATCTCGCGATCTACGAGACGCGCGCAACCTGGTCGGCCGCGGTGAACGGGCGAATGGTCGTGACGGGCGCCGACGCGAGCGTGCACACGACCTACTCGGCGACCTTTCTGCGTGCGGCGTTCTCGTGGCTCGCCACCGGGCCTGGAACGGGGCTCTTCGTCGAGTCCGACGTGGGCGCGCGATCGCTCGACTTCATGCAGTCCTTCGGTCCGCTCACGGTGGCGAACAGCTCGGGCAACGCGGTCACGCTCGTGCAACCGACGCATCCGGTGATGGCGGGGAGCACGAGCACTTCACTGTCCACGTGGAACCAGAGCTACCACCAGTACTTCACGACGATCGCGCCGTTCTACCTGCCGCTGGCGGACGCGGCGCAGTCGAACGCGCAGCACGTTCACATGGTGCGCGACGCGCAATGCCTCCCGTGAGCCGACCGCGGGCGAAACCACATCGCCCGACGATCGCGCTCGAAATTCGGCCTTCACCAACTCGACCCGCGGCGGCACGATCGCGCGCGGATGCACACCCGCAAGGTCACCCGCACTCTCACCGCGCACGACGGCACGCGCATCACCTGGCACACGCATCGCCCGATGGGACCCGGAGCACCCGACGATGCCGAACTCGCGCGGCGCCCCACGATGCTCCTCACGAACGGCATCGGGACGTCCGAGAACTTCTGGAAGCACCTCGTCCACGTGTTCGCGCACGACTACCGGGTGGTGCACTGGGACTACCGCGGGCACGGCGACAGCGCGGTGGCGGCCGGCGGTGACTACGCGATGGCGACGCACGCGGACGATCTCGCACGCGTCACCGAAGCGGTGATTCGCGATGGCGACGGCGTCACGCAGCCGGTGCAGGTCGGCTTCTCGATGGGCGTCATCGTGCTGCTCGAGCTGTATCGCGCGCGCCCCGATCTCGCGCAGTCGCTCGTGCTCATCGGCGGTCCGCCCGACGCGCCATGGTCGACGGTGGGGCCTTTTCGCGTGCCGGGTGTGATGCCGCTGCTTCGCGGCGCGCTCACGGGAATGAAGCCGTTCGTGCGCACCGCCGCGCCGGCCGTGCATGCAATGTTCAACGCGCCGTTCGCCTACCCGATGGGCCGCGCGCTCGGGATTCTCCGCAAGCGTGCCCCGCGCGACGAGATCGCGGCGTTCACCGAAAGCCTTGCGCGCATGGATCCTCGCGCGTTCTGGGACACGCTTTGCGAACTGATGCGCGCGCGTGCGTCCGACGTGCTCGAGTCGGTGCAGGTCCCGACGCTCGTCGTTGCCGCTTCCAACGACCTCTTCGTCCCGCGCGAACAGATCGAGACACTGGCCGCGAAGCTACCCGGGCCGCATCGCATCGTGATCGAAGACGCGGGGCACGCCGTTCTCCTCGAGGCCGGTCCCGAAGTCGCCGCGGCGATGCGGTTGTTCTTGCGCGGCATCGAACGGCGCACGGCATGAGCGCAAAGAAAGCTGCGTCGCGCCCGAAGAAATCCGCGGATTCCACCGCGCCCGGCGTCGACCCGCGCCTGCACGTGATGAACGCACACGATGCACGCAGCGACGGCGCGTACGTTCTCTACTGGTGCCGCGCGTATCGCCGCGCGACCGACAATCTCGCCCTCGAGCACGCGATCGCGCGCGCCGATGCGCTGGGACTGCCGGTGCTGGTCTACGAAGCGCTCGACGTCCGCTATCCGTACGCAAGCGATCGCATGCACCGATTCGTTCTCGAAGGCGCGTGCGAGATGCAGGCGGCCCTCGAAGCGCGCGGCATCGGCT
This sequence comes from uncultured Myxococcales bacterium, assembly GCA_966212315.1. Lineage (GTDB taxonomy): Bacteria > Myxococcota_A > Polyangia > Polyangiales > CBIHQZ01. Next base: position 3,068 of record CBIHQZ010000419.1, on the reverse strand, counting down.
ACGCGTTCTATCTCCCGCGCACGAAGACCGAAGCGCACGCGAGCCGCGCCGTCGCGAAGCTCGCCGAACACGCCGCGCTGGTGGTCACCGATTGGTATCCCGACGCGGGCGGCGAGCACTCGTTGTGGGCGCACACCGCGAAACTCGCCGCGCGCATCACGTGTCGATTCGAAGCGTACGACGACGCCGTGGTCGTTCCGATGTCGCTGCTTGCGAAGTCCGAGATCGCCGCGCGCACGATCCGTCCCAAGGTGACGCGCGAGATCGATCGATTCCTCGCCCTCGCGCCCGACCGCGAGCCGAAACACGCGATGCGCAAGCTTCCCGCGCTGCCGTTCGAACCGGCGACGCTCACCATCGATGCGCTCGACGAGCTGATCGCATCGTGCGCGATCGATCGCACCGTCGAGCCCGTCGCGTCGCGGCCGGGCGGAATGCGCGAAGCGTCGCGGCGTCTGAAGAAGTTCGCGCAACGCGCGATTCGTCACTATGCGACCGAGCGCAACGACATGGCGCGCATCGCGACGTCGGGCCTCTCGCCGTACATCCATTTCGGGCACGTCTCCGCGCGTGCGGCGGCACTGGCGGTTCGCGACGAAGGCGGCGAAGGAGCCGAGGCGTTTCTCGAAGAACTCATCGTGCGTCGCTCGCTCGCGTTCAACTACGTGATGACGAACTCCCGCCATGCGCACTACGACGGCATCCCCGAGTGGGCGCGTGATCAGCTCGCCCAACACGCCGACGATCCGCGTCCCGCTGCGACGAGCTACGCGCACTGGCTCGATGCGACGACCGACGACGTGTTGTGGAACGCCGCGCAGCGTGAGTTGCTCATCGAGGGGATCATCCATCCGTACGCACGCATGCTCTGGGGCAAGGTCGGCATCACGCTCGCCGAGAAGCCCGCGACCGCGTTCGCGTGGCTCGTCGAACTCAACGATCGCTTCGCGCTCGACGGCCGCGACCCGAACACGTACGCGAACATCGCGTGGTGCTTCGGCCAGCACGATCATCCGTTTCCGGGCCGTGCGATCTACGGAACGGTGCGTTCGATGACGTCGCGCTCCGCCGCGCAGAAGTGGGACGTGAGCGCGTACCTGGCGCGGCTCGGAATGCCCTCGGATGCGATGGAGAAGAAGCGAGACGGAGAGGCGCCTGCGAAGAAGAAGGCACGCGCGTTCGACGAGTTCGACCAGCGCGTGCCCGACGACGATTGAGCGAAACCGCGATCAGCCCGCGAGCTTCTCGACGATCGCGACGCGGTAGGTGTCTTTGCGCTCGACCATGTTCAGGTAGAGCCGCGTGTCGGGATTGCGCGCGAAGTTCTTCAACGCGAATTCGGCTTCGCGCTGCTTCACCTTGCCGAGCATCGGGATGCGGAACGCGTGGAACGCTTCGATGCACTGGTCGACGTAGACGTCGATGCGGGCGCGGTCTTCGTCGCGCGCGCGCACGGCTTCACTGGTCACGTCGCACACTTCGCGAACGCTCATGCCGATGGAGCGAAGGAACTCGAACGACGGTTCCCACGTGGCGTCGGGAATCGCGTTGCCCCACACGAGGAACCCACCGGGCTTCAGGAGCTTGTAGGCGGTGCGGAAGAAGCGCTTGTCCTCGTCGGTGAGCACGCCGGACATCTCGGTCACGTGCGTCTCGTTCACCGCCACGAAGTCCGCCGTGGAATCGCGGGTCGCGAGCTGCGTCGCATCCGCGCACGTCGCCACCAGACGACCGCCCGTGTCGGGAACGAACTTGCGCCGGCACGTCGCGATCCCCGCCTGCTGCATGTCGACCGCTTCGTACGTGCAGTTCGGCAGGACGTTCTTGGTGATGTGATGCGCGCCCGCACCGGTGCCGCATCCCATCTCGATGATGTGAACCTTGCCGTCGCGCGCGCGGATGTATTCCTGCGCGGCGTCGAAGTGATACAGGCCGGTGTACGCGATGCGACCGTAGCGCTGCGGATCCTTCGCGCTGACCGGGCACGGTCCCCACGCCTCGGGCCAGGTGTAGCCCCAGGTGTTGAACGTGAACTCGTAGCGCTGACCGTTCTCGTCGCGCACTTCGCCCATCGAGCGATAGAGGGCGTAGAGCAGCGAGTAGATCGATCGCTTGTCGTAGTCGCCTTCGGCGACGTCGCCATCGGTGATCGAGATCTTCGAGCGCCGCTCAGCCACCGACGCAAGTACCCACGCGGCGATGATGAACTGCAGTTGCGCGCGCGAATAATCCGCGTTGCGGTCGAGCGCGGTCAGGACGTCCATCGAATGCCTCCAGGGTCTCGGGCGTTTTTCATCGCTGCGGACAGCGCGCCCCGAAAGGCGGCTGGGTATCCTGGATAGTCCCCAGCCGGCGACGAGATTCGCTCGGCCGTGTCCGATTCCCTTCGACGCAGCGCGGCGCGAACTTCTCTGATTGAGACTCGAACTCGACTGATTGAACGACACTGGACGCGGGCGCGAAGCGCTGTTAAAAAACATGCGCTCACGGTTTCGCTTTCTATCGATAGAGACGCCTGCCGCTCCCCGTCTGCAGCCCCGTTTTCAACAACGGGACTCCCTCGCTGACGACTGTCGTCCGAATGCCTCTGACCTCGCGATGGATTGTGAAGACCGACCGCTCACCCGAGCGGATCGAGGTGGTTCGCACCTCGGGCATGCACTGAACGGGCTGGGCCGCTACCAGTCCGGGCTTTTCCAAAAGGGGGGCTCGAGTGCGTGAAACCAGCGGATGTCCGAGACGGCACGTCGGCGAGTCAGGTGCCAGGGAATGTAGAAGCAATGGGATCGAGACTCTATGTGGGCAATCTTCCGTTCAGCGCTAGCGAGAACGATCTGCGCGCGCTGTGTGAAGAAGACGGACGTGTCGTGACGGAAGTGAAGTTCGTGACCGACCGTGAAACCGGTCGTCCGCGTGGCTTCGCGTTCGTCGAAATGGGATCGCCGGCGGACGCGCAAGCGGCCATCCAGGCGCTCAACGGCCGCGAAATGGGCGGTCGTCCGCTCACTGTCAACGAAGCGCGCGAGCGTGAATCGCGTGGCGGCGGTGGTGGTGGCGGCGGCGGCTAC
>CBIHQZ010000418.1:0-6243 GCA_966212315.1 uncultured Myxococcales bacterium | reverse complement strand
GGCTTCGTCGTACGTGCGCACGATGTCGAGCGGCGCGCGGATCGCCACCATCGGCGTGTGCCCCGGCCCGTCGTAATCGCGCACCACCGCGAGCGGCGCGAATCGCGGACCGCGGACGCTCGATGTGCGCTGCGCCTCGGCGCGCGCGCCCACCATCATCGCGATGCCGAACGCGACGGCCGTGCACGACGATCGATGGCGCAGAAGACCGAGCACGCTGGCAGCCTCTACCCCGACGGCGACGCGGTCAATTCGTCCCGACCGACACCGTCACCGGATCGGCCCAGCGCTCCTGACGCGCGGGCCAACGCAGTGCGCCCAACGCGCCCTGGATCGAAGCCGCTGCGCACTGCGTCCAGTGCACGTTCACGCCGCCATCGCCGTTCGCGGGCAACGCCGGAAGCTCGCCGGGGAGCACCATCACGCGCGGCGCGGTGAGTTCTTCGTAGTCGTCGACACCGCGCGCGTACGACACGCGAATCGCGCTCTCGTCGGAATTGCGATGCGACGTCGCCCACCATTGCAGATAGCAACGCACGATTTCCTGCCGCACCGGATCGCTCTGGATCGCATCGCGAAAGAGCTGCTTCGAGCCATCGGCGTTGCCACTGAACGCGAATCGCACCCGGGTGTTGTCGGGCGTAGGCCGCGGATCGCGTCCGGTCATGAGCGACGCATCGGGACGATCCAGCGCGGCGGGGTCGAGTCCACGTTCGGAGAGCGATGCGAGCCCGGCAACCGCTTGATCCGCCATCGCGCTTCCGGGAGGCGCAGCGGCGAGGCAGGTCGCGAGTGCGCGCGCCATCTGTTCGCGCGTCTCGGCCGGTACGTTGCCGCGATCGTTCAAGCCACCGAGCGACCGCGCGAGCCCGCACGACACACTCGACGGGACGGGGACCTGATGTTCGCGAAACGCTGTTTCCGCCGCGCGGAACGCATCGGCCGCGTCTTGGAATCGTGCGTTCGCCAACGCGCGCGTGCCGCGTTCGGCGAGCAGTTCGCCCTGCAGCGAGCGCGCCGTCGCAGTGCAACGACCGTCGACGCAACGCGCGGCGCGCGGGCAGTCGTCGGTGCGCGTGCAGGTCTCGCCTTCGAGCAAGGGATCGTCCGAGCGCGCCGGTCGCGTCGCGGGCGTCGCCGTGGTCCCACCAGAACCATTGCGAACACCGGCCGACTGATCGCACGCCGCCAACGCGGTGACCGCACACGCGACGAAGATCTTCACGACATCGATGGGCTTACGCATGCGAGTGGCAGCGTCGGCCCTCGTGCCGCAGCGGGTCAAGCCACGAATTCGCCGCGCCGCGTCGAATCGAAACAACGCCATCGCGAGCGCACGAAGCACTGTTCCACGCGAGAGCCGCTGGTATCCTCCGCGCCCTCTTGCAACACCGCCTCGTGGATCGACGCTGCCATCGCACGCGAGCCACCGCGGTAGAAAGAACGTCGCCGTGATCATCGGAGTGCCGAAAGAGATCAAGACCCGTGAGTACCGTGTCGGAATGACCCCCGCGGGTGCGCGCATGCTCACCTCGCGCGGACACACCGTCCTCGTGCAGGCCGGCGCGGGCGAGGGCTCGGGGCTGAAGGACGAGCAGTACACCGCAGTCGGCGCCAAGATCGTTTCGTCCGCCGCGGATGCGTGGAAGGCCGACATGGTCGTGAAGGTGAAAGAGCCGCTCCCCGCGGAGTTCGAGTACTTCCGTCCCGGTCAGATCATCTACACGTACCTGCATCTCGCGCCCGAACCGGTGCTCACGAAGAAGCTGCTCGAGAAGAAGGTCCGCGCCATCGCGTACGAGACCATCCAGCTCGAAGACGGCTCGCTGCCGTTGCTCCGCCCGATGAGCGAAGTCGCGGGCAAGATGGCCGTGCAGGTGGGCGCGACGACGCTCGAGAAGTGGCGCGGCGGCAAGGGCGTGCTCCTCGGCGGCGTGCCGGGAACGCGGCGTGGTCGCGTGGTGATCCTCGGGGGCGGCGTCGTCGGTCGCAACGCGGCGAAGATCGCTATCGGCATGGGCGCGCACGTGACCATTCTCGACGTGAACGGCAACACGATGGACTACCTCGAAGACGTGTTCGGCGCGTCGGTCGAGACGCTCTATTCGAACCCGCAGAACATCGAAGACGCCGTCACGCGCGCGGACCTCGTGGTCGGCGCGGTGCTCGTGCCGGGCGCGAAGGCGCCCAAACTCGTCGACGAGAAGCTCGTGGCGAAGATGGAGAAGGGCTCGGTCATCGTCGATGTCGCCGTCGATCAGGGCGGTTGCATCGAGACGTGCCGTCCGACCTCGCACGATCAACCGACGTACGAAGTGAGCGGCGTGGTGCACTACTGCGTGCCGAACATGCCGGGCGCGGTCTCGCACACGAGCACGTTCGCGCTCACCAACACGACGATGAAGTACGCGCTCGCCCTCGCCGAGAAGGGCGTGGAGCGCGCGGTGCGCGAAGACAAGGCGCTCGCGCTCGGCGTGAACTGCTGGGACGGCGCGTGCACGTACGAAGCAGTCGCCGAAGCGGTCGGCGTGCCGTACACGGCGCTCGGCAAGGTCGCGGGCTGAGTCGCAGACCCCTCCCCATTACCTTCACCAGTTACGAATTGCCCCTCCCCGAACGACACTTCGCGATGATCAATCGAGAGTGTCGTCCGAAGAGGGGCACGCATTGATCTCGGAATCGATCCGCACTCGCGCGGCGGGCCAACGGGCCGCCGCTTCCATCGAGCGACCATGCCTTCGCAGGTCTATCCGCTGACCAATGTTTTGGCCGCGTTCCCAGCGCGAGAGAGCGCATTCCGTAGACCCCACGAAGGTGGGGTCGCTCTCTCTCAGCTCGGGCTCGTTGGCCCCGAGCCGAGGTCGCGCGAACCCGTGAACCCGACTTCATCGGCTGCGTCACTTCGTCACGGCGCCCGGGGGTGAGAGCCATGCGACGAATCACTGCACTCGCGATCGCCCTCGCGATGCTCGCAGTCGCCCGCCCCTCTCGCGCCGATCGCGTCATCCCGCCCGGCCGCGAAGAAGCCATCCTCACCTTGCTCGGCCGCGGCCTCGCGCTCCCGGAGGGATGCGCCCTCGCATCGGCATCGGTGGAACGCACGCGCGCGATCGGGGTCTATCACTGCGCCGACCGAGAACGTCGCGTCACGCTCTCGTCGCGCGTCGAAGGCAACCCTTCCATCCGGCAGACCGACGCATTCGCGATCACATTCGATCCGCCCGGGCACGCCGCGTTCGAAGACGCGCTGGCCGCGAGTGTCCATGCGCACGAAGCAACGTGGGTGTGGGTGTCTTCGACGCAGACGGCTCGCAACAGCGCATCGGCGCGCGCCCGGACGCCGATCGTCCGCACCCGCGCGCTCTGGTCGATCCTCGCAGCGCTCGCGCTCTTGCTTGCAACCGCGGCCGCCTACCGCGCAATGCGCGTCGCAACGCCCACATCGACCGCTCGTCGAGACACCGCGATGCTCGCAGCGACGGGCCTCGCGCTCTTCGTCATCGCGCGATTGCGCGTCTCGAGCCCGCCCGCGCATCTCGACACCGCGCGCGATTTCCTGCTCGCGATCGACTGCCACGTCTCGGGATGCACGACCGGTCCATCCGCGGCACCCAACGGCTTGCAGCAAGGAACGCTGTGGCCGCGCATCCTCGGCGCTCTGGTGCGCGCGGGGCTCGATCCGTACGGCGTGCAGACCGTGCTGCTCGCGTCCTACGTCCTCGGCGCGATCGCGCTCGCGTGGACCTGGCGGCGCACGGTGTCCGAACGTGGCGCGCTCGTCGTAGCGACCTCGTTCTTCGCGGGGTCGCTGTTGTTCGCGGAGATCCCGGTGCTGTGGGGACCGTCGTTGGCGCCGCTGCCGCTCGCGATCGGCACCGCGATTCTCGTAGCGCTCGTGGGCGGCGCATCCGCGTGGTTCGCACCGCTCGCGGGCATCTCGCTCGCGATCGCGACCGAGTCGCATCTGGTGTGCGCGCCGCTCGTCGTCATCGCGCCTGCCATCTTGCTCGCGACCTCACGCTCGATCACCGCGCCCGTGTCGATGCTCGCATCGTCGCTCGCCGCCTTCGCGTTGGCGTCGCGCGGCACATGGCTGAACAACGCGCACGTAGTGCCTTGGTGGCTCGCCATCGTCGCGATGGGCGCACTCTTCGCACTCGCTCTCGCTGCGCGCCGCCGGCTCCGCGGCGCCACGCTCGACACGCGAATGCGCGCCGCACTCTTCGCATGGAGCGCGGTCGCGCTCGTGCTCGCCGGTGGTGCAGCCGCGATCGCGCCACCGGGTCCCTTCATCCGCGCCGCGCTTCCCGCCCTCGCGCCCGTCGCGCTGCTCGCGGGCGCCGCGTGTGCGATGGCGACGCTGCCGGCCGTGCGCGTTGCCGTCGGTGCGCTGAGCGGTGTGCTCTTCGCGATCGCGATCGCACGCACCTCGCAGCCATCAGTGTGGACGATGCGCGACGCGGCTCGCATCGCGTCGGTGCTCCACGCGCGCGGTATCGACTGGGCTGAATCCGTTCGTCACCTCGCCGCCGACGACGAACTGCGTCCCGCCCTCGCGCCATGGGATCGGCACATCGCGCGCGCGCCGCGCGGTGGCGTCGACGATCAGGCGGTGGTGCGTGTGTCGACGAGCGATCATCCGCCCGCGGGAGTCGCATCCATCGCGCTCGAGAGCGGCGCGCATGCGTGGATCGTCCGCTGCGAACCGATGCTCGATCGCGCGCGAGTCGAAGTGTGCGGCGCGAGCGATTGCCGAACGGTCGAAACACCCCACGCGGACGAAGTGGTCGCGGCCGATCGCGCGTATCCGACGTGGTCCGCGCTCGAAGGCGGCGACGCGCGCGATGTGCGTTTCTCGCTTCGCGACGGCAGCGTTCCGGCCGGGCGATACACGGTGTTCTCGGTCGATCGCGCGTGGATGCTACGTGGCGACGACGGCCGCGCGGGCGCGAGCATCTCGGTCGATGCGCCGTGGCCCGCGCACGCGCAGGTGCGTGCGGTGCGCGAGTTCCCCGCGCGCAACGCGAGTGTTCCGCCGCTTTGTGCGGTGCGCGAGGGCGCGCTGCCGGCGGGGGTTCTCGCCGAAGGCGGCGCGCGGTGATGGGGTGCGAGTGGCCCGATGCACGCGACGGCCCTGCCGATGAATCGGCGGGCCACCTTTGAGCCGTCGGCCTTCGCCGACTGCGTGGGTGGGATCGATCGATTCTGCGGGCGTGATTGGCAACGCATCGCCGCAAGCATTCCCCCGCGACACGCAACATCGCCGACGAAGGTCGGCACCTCAACGGTAGCCCGCCAATTTATTGGCAGGGCCGCCAATGCGTCATCACTCCGTCACTCGCCCGCACCAGGCTGCAGCCGCAGGTTTCAGAACATTCCGCAGACGCGGAGCGTTGGTGACGGCGGATGCAGCTCGATCGCGCGCGGCGAACCGCTCCGCTGATTCAGCAGTACGAACATCCTGCCTTCGGCGTTGCAGAAGAGGCCCGCATCCAGTTGTCCATCCGCATTCACATCGCCGACCGTGCGGATGTCCTGGAGACCGGCCGGGTTGCACGGAAGAACGACCGCGGCACCCCCTCCCGGCGCGTAGCCGTCCGCCGCGCCGAACAACACGAAGTTCTCGTTGGTCGACGAGCGCCGTGTCAGCAGATCGATCCGGCCGTCGCCGTTGAGATCACCGATGGTTCCGAAGACGTACGTCGGACCGCCGAACCTTCGCGCGGGCAACTCCGAAGGCGCCGGACCGCCCGTAATCGTGAGGATGCGATCGTCGTTTTCGTACCAACGCGCGGCATCCGGATAACCGTCGCCCGTGATGTCGCCGACCGACACGACGAAGCTGTCCCCCCGCGCGTTCGGCGTCGCAATCGGTTGCGAACTTCCGAGTCCCGCAGGCCCGCCGCGATACCACGTCAGACCGTTCCCGAAGATGAGGTCGTCGTACCCGTCCGCGTCGAGGTCGATGACCATCGGGCCGAGATGGAACCCATTGGGAATCGCCGTCGGCACGCCCCACCCGTTTCCATTTCCGTACGCGATAGCGGGCTCATGCCCTTGGGTGAGATCCGAAAAGCCGAGGCTGTCTACGAAGCCGTCACGGTCGAAATCGCCAATGCCCCACTGGTACTCGAATCCGTTCAATGGGTACCAGGTCGGCATCCCGTTGATCAGAGTCCCTTCGAGCGTGTCGCCCCCCGCGAAGACGCCCGAGACGAAATTGAGATAGTCCGTGTATCCGTC
>CBIHQZ010000417.1:0-6246 GCA_966212315.1 uncultured Myxococcales bacterium | reverse complement strand
GCGCCGATGAACGCGACGAACATCGTGCCGAGGATGCCCGGGAAGACAGGGCCTGCGCCCATCGCGCTGAAGAGCCAGCTCCCGAAGAACGCGCCGACGATGCCGACCGCGATGTCACCGATGAGCCCGTATCCAATGCCGCCGGCGACGCGAGACGCGAGAAGACCGGCCACGAGTCCGACGACGATCAAGAGTAGCAATGACATCTGAGCCTCCATCTGCAGCGTCAGAGTTGCGACGCCGCGAGGGTGGGTAGGTTCAAGAGATGTGCCTCGCGAGAAGCACTCGACCGTGTGAATGCTGCGCAGTGTTCGCTGACGAGCTGGCGCGAGGAGAAGCCGGAGCAGGGGCAGTCGTTAGCTGAACGTCGGGATCTCCATCCCTGCCTGCGCCATCAGCGTCTTCATCTCGCTCTTGTTGACGCTCTTCATGTAGGCCTCTTTCGGTTCGATGATTCCCTTCTTCGCGAAGTCCATCAGCGAGTCGTTCATCGTGCACATCCCCACGTTGCGCGCGGTCTGCATGATGCCGGGGATCTGGAACGTCTTGCCCTCGCGAATGAGGTTCGCGATGGCGGGGGTACCGATGAGGATCTCGTACGCGGCCGCGCGACCGCCGCCGATCTTCTTGCAGAGCACCTGCGCGATCACGCCCTTCAGTGACTCGCTCAGCATCGTGCGGATCTGCGCCTGACGGTCGGCGCTGAACTGATCGATGATGCGATCGACCGTGCTCGGCGCCGTGCTCGTGTGCAGCGTGCCGAACACGAGGTGCCCCGTCTCCGCGGTCTCGATGGCGATCGCGATCGTCTCGAGGTCGCGCATTTCGCCGACGAGCACGATGTCCGGATCCTCGCGCAACGCCGCACGCAACGCGTCCTTGAAGCCGTCGGTGTGCACGCGCACTTCGCGTTGATTCACGAGACAGCGCTTGTTCTCGTGCACGAACTCGATCGGGTCTTCGATCGTGATGATGTGATCGTCGCGGCTGCGATTGATGACGTCGATGAGCGTGGCGAGCGTCGTGCTCTTGCCCGAACCCGTCGGACCCGTGACTACCACGAGGCCCTTCGTGAGATTGCAGAGATCGAGCACCGTGCGCGGCAGGCCGAGCTGTTCGGGCGTGAGGATCTCGAACGGAATGCGTCGCATCACCGCGCCGATGCCGCGTCGGTCCATGAACGCGTTGCAGCGAAAGCGGGCGAGACCGGGGATCTCGTGCGCCCAGTCGGTGTCGTTACGCTTGTCGAACTCCTCGCGATTGCGAGGCGGCATGATCTCGTAGATCACTTTCTTGAGCCGCTCGTGATCCCACGGTGCGGTCTCCTCGAGATTGCGGATCTCGCCGTGCAGCCGGAACTTCGGCGGGTTGCCGGACGAGATGTGGAGATCGCTTCCGCCCGCCTTGGTCATCATGCGCAGCCAGCGATCGATGTACGGGCCGCTCGACGTCTCGGGCTCGTCCCACGACTCGGCGATGCTCGCGTTGGAACGCGCTTGCGGTCGGCTCACCGCGGCCTCGGTGTTTCCACGGGGGCTCGGCGCGGCCGGCGGAATGGCAACGTTCGCGCGCATGCCACCCGGCGCGATCGTCAGCTTCCACACGTTGCCGTTCGGCGTGACTTCCACCGTCACGGGCGTTCCGGTCTCGTCGAATTCGAAGCGTGTCGGGCGGCCCGCACGAAGGTCGCCGAGCACTTCGGGCGGCGCGGCCTCTTGCACCATCGCGACGATCTGCGCGTGCTCGATCGGTTGGTTCGATGCGCGATCGCCGCTTGCGAATCGCGCGGTGACCGGCGCACCCGAAGTGATGACGAGCGACTGCGCTTCGTACTTGGTGAGATGTTGAACGTAGACGGCGAGGCGCTTCATCCGGTTCCTCTCGTGCAGCAACGTGCGAGCGCTTTCGACGCTACACGAAGTGGCGCAGTGAGGACCGCCGAAAACCCGGCTCGCGCTCCGCGAAGGGATCGATAGCCGCGCTCAGCGCCAGTCGAGTTCGGTGTACGAATCGCTGTGCGTCCACGTGAGCGATCCGCCTTCGAGCGTCGCGCGCCAGGTGTGATCGCCGGCGGGCCCGCTGTAGGTGCTGTTGCCGTCCATGTCGACCCAGAAGTCGACTTGATAGGCCGTGCCGTCGTCGAGAATGCCGGGGAGCGTGATGCTCAGCGATCCACCGCTGGGCAGTTGCGCGTTCGCGTACGCGCCGACCGTTGCGCGCGTGCCCGGGTCGATGACACGAAGCTCGAACCAGTGGCCTGCTTCGTCGGCCGTGAAGCCCGAAAGCGTAGCGGTGAAGTTGCTCCGCGGCGTGCGGGACAGCGTGGACAGATCCACCGTTGCGTCGCTGGCGGAGAACGAAGCGGTCGCGCTGCCGAGATTCGGAATCGGAACCGACCATGAAGGATCGGTGGCCGGGCCGTCGTACGTGCCGTTGCCATTGCCATCGACGAAGATGTCCGCGCGGTAGTCGCCTTCGGGCACGAGATCGGGGAGGCGTAGTTCGACCTCGGGGCCGGCGAGCGATGCAGTCCACGCGAGGCCCATCTCGCGGCCTCCGGTCGTCTCGGTGACGAACACGCCGAGCGGCCGGCCAGCGTGCGCGGTGAGTTCGCGACCGTGCAGCGTGAAGTCGCGTGCACCCGACGGCGTGACCTCACTGTCGTCGCTCGAACCGGTGTCATCGCTGTCGCTGCGCGTCGCATCGGTGCGAATCACATCGCTGCCGGCCTCGACGTCGTTGTTCGTTGTGCCGGTGCACGCAATGGAAGCGCTGGCGGCGAATGCGAGAAGAAGCGTGGGAATTCGAATGTGCATGGCGATCAGTGTTCCGATGCCATCCACGCGACGTGGAGCGCACGCGCTGCGATCGGTCAGCGCGATCGATCAGTGCGCGCAACCCGCGAACGCGGCGCGGCTCGTGGTCCCGACACGTGCGGCTCGTCGCGAACGTAGAAACGCAGCGACGCACGAATGTCGCGAGCAAGCCCGTTCACCCCCACGCGTGGACTGCGCGCGATCCGACGCGGTGCGAGATCGGGCGCGTCTTCGAGGAAGACCAATGCGTCGTCGGCACACGTGTCGATGCCGTCGATGCTGCGCGCGATGCCGAGTGCCGCGCACAACCGTCCCGGGCCGCGACAGAGGTCGCGCGGCTTGTGATGCATCCCGCGACGCGCGCGGATCACGTCGATCCCTTCGTCCGGTGCGATGGCGCGAATCAACACCGCTGCCCCGATACCTTCGGCCTCCGTCGCGATGTTGGCGCAGTAGTGCATCCCATACGTGAAGTACACGTAGGCCGTGCCGGGTGCGGCGAACATCGAGCCGTTGCGCGGCGTGCGACCGCGGTACGCATGGCTGGTCGAGTCGCCCACGAGGTACGCCTCGCACTCGACGATGATGCCGCCGACGCGCGTCCCGCCCACGCAGCTCACCAGGCGTTTTCCCAACATCGCGCGGGCGACCACTGCGGTGTCGCGAGCGAAGAACGCGCGGTCGAGACGCGGTGCGGTCACGGCTCGCGTATAGCGCATCGACGACCGCGGGCGAGACCGATAGAGTCGCCGCCATGCTCCGTCGCGCGTCGGTTTCGAGCGTCCTCGCCGCCCTCGTCTCGCTTCTCGCCGCGTGCGGTACGCCCGGTCCGGGCGGCCCCGAATCGTGCACCGGTGGAACCGCGTGCGTGTGCGCGTCGGGCTCGTGCGCGTGTTCGGGCGAGGGTCGGTGCGAGACCACCTGCGGCGACAACTGTCAGGCCGCGTGTTCGAGTTCGATGGGTTGCAACACGTCGTGCGGTGCGAACTGCACTGCGGCGTGCTCCGGCACCGGACACTGCAACTTCCAAGTGGGCGCGGGTTCGCAGGTCTCGTGCACGGCCGACATGAGCTGCGACGTGACGTGCTTCGGCGCGTGCCTCGTGGCCTTCTCGGGACGCGCCACGGCGACGACCGTGACGTGCAACCAGGGAACGCGAACCCAGTGCGCATCCGGCGTCGTGGTGTGCGATCGCGCGTGCCCGTGAAGCGAGCGAGCCGTTGCGTGTGCGCCGGCCGCTGATCTTCGTTCCTGGCGTTCTCGGGAGTGTTCTCGAGGGCGACGGGCTGCATCTGTGGGGGCGGCTGCGTGCGTGTTACGCGGGCGTGCCGATCGATCACGACGGCGCGGTGGTCGCGCGTGACGTACTGCGCGCGATGGATGTCGTGCCGGGGATCTATGCGTTCGACGTGTTCGCGAGTTTCGAACGCGCGTTGCTCACGGACGGGTTCGTCGCGGGCGACACATGGATGCCGTTCGCGTACGACTGGCGTGCGCCGATCGTCGAAAGCGCCGCGTTGCTACGAGACGAAATCATCCGCGTGTCGGATCGCGCGGGCGGGCCGGTCGACGTGTTCGGCTTCTCCACTGGTGGCCTCGTCGCGCGCGCGGCGGTGAGCGTCGATCTGCCGGACGCGACGGTGCGTGTCGGAGATCTCGCGGGACGCGTCGCGAACGTGATCTTCGCGGCGACGATGCAGACAGGCGCGCTCGACGGACTGCTCTGCCTGCATCGCGGCGAATGGCTCGCGCCGTTCGGGCGATGGATCGAACCCGACGAGATGGCGGGCGTGCGATCGGCGTTCGACAGCATGCCGTGGGGACGCAGCGTGTTTCGCGACGTGCATGGCGCGGTCATCGATCGCGATCCGTACGACGTCACGACGTGGCGCGATTTCTCGATGGGCATCTTCGCGGGCGTCGGGCCGCGCGGCTGGCGCTTCGTCGGGTCACACCGATGGACGCGACGAGTGGCACCGGACGAACCCGCGGTCGCGCGATTCGCGCGTTCCTTGCGCGCCACGCGTGAGTTCCACGAGTCGCTCGCGAGCCCCGCGGCGATCGCGGCACTCGGTGCGCTCTCGCTGCACGTGATCGCGGGTGACGGGCGCGAGACCGCGACCGCGCTCATCGTCGAGCACGGACGCGCCTACGATCCGATGCGACTGCCCGGGCGTCTCGCGCATGCACGGCGGTTCGGCATCGCGAGCGGCGATGGGCTCGTCGACGACGCGAGCATGCGTGCGTTGCCGGTGCCCTTTGCGCTCACGCGGATCCCGGGCGCGCTGCATCGCACGTTGATTACGCAGCCTGCGCTGCACGGCGCGGTGCTGGCTGTTGTGGGGCGGTGAATCGCAGTTGCTCAGTCCTGATAGGGGGGCTACAGCGGAGCGGTCTGCGCAATCGCTGCGCGGTCTGCCCGAGGCCGCTACCCGCCGCCGGGGAACGCCGCGTTGCAGCGAGCAACGGTCGCGGCATCGTTCCCGCGTGAGTGCGCGAGCGTCGTCGGCGGCGTTGCGAACGGCGGACTCGCGAAGTCGAACATCTCCATCGGCGGCGTCGCATTCGCATCGCGGCGGGTCATCGCGGGCAACCCGAAGCGCGCTTCGATGAAGCGAAGCAGCGAGCCGTGGTCGTAGGTAACGTGCGAGACGAAGTGCGATCGCGCGTACGGCGACACGACGATGAAGGGCACGCGGAATCCGAGTCGATCGAAGCCGCCGCCTGTCGCCGGTGAACCGTCCGATCGAACCGGCGCGTAGTCGTCGGGCGCGCACGCGGCCGGGGGCGCGACGTGGTCCGCGAATCCGCCGTGCTCGTCGTAGGTGATGAACAGCGCACTGCGCGACCATGCCGGCGAAGCCATCAACGCCCGCACGATCGTCTCGACCCACGCTTCACCCGCCATCGGCGTCCCCGGCGGATGCTCGTCGTACTCGTCGCCGCCCGATCCACCGAACTTCGGATCGATCCACGAGAGCGCCGGAAGGTTGCCCGATTGGATGTCGGCCATGAGCTGGCTGACGGTGCTGAGATGCGAAGCGTTGGCGCGGTTGAGCACCGTGTAGTTCGGGAACAACGCGGGCGATCGCAGGCCGCCGGCGTAGTTCATCCAGCCGAGGCCCGCGCGATCCATCTCGAGGAAGATCTGCGTGACGGGCTGCGCGACCGAGTCCGCGATGTACGGCGAGTTGTAGGTGTGACCGAATGACGTCGCGGCCATCGCGAAGAAGCGATTCGGGTTCGTCGGACCGAGCAGCGAGCAGTGGTAGTGGTCCGCGATCGCGAAGGTGTTCGAGAGGCTGTAGTAGAACGGGATGTCCGTCTCGTCGTAGTAAAACATCGCGCGCGCGCCGTCGGGATCGTTCGCGACGACGAAGCCATCATTGGCGCCGTTGTTCCACTCGCGATGTGATCCGTCCCACGAGTG
>CBIHQZ010000416.1:0-6256 GCA_966212315.1 uncultured Myxococcales bacterium | reverse complement strand
ATGCTGCAGGTCTACAAAGTCGCCGCGCAGATCGCACCCGCGCGCGCGACCGTGCTGATCACCGGCGAGAGCGGCACCGGCAAGGGCGAACTCGCGCGAGCGATTCACGCCAAGGGTCCGCGCGTCGACAAGCCGTTCATCACGCTGCACTGCGCGGCGCTCGCCGAGTCGCTGCTCGAGAGCGAACTGTTCGGGCACGAGAAGGGGAGCTTCACCGGCGCCGACAAGCGCCGCATCGGACGCTTCGAGCAGGCGAACGGCGGCACACTCTTTCTCGATGAGATCGGCGAGATCCCGCCGTCGATTCAATTGAAGCTCTTGCGCGTGCTGCAGGAGCGAACGTTCGAGCGGGTGGGCGGAAACGATCCGATCAAGGTCGACGTGCGACTCGTCGCAGCGACCAATCGCGATTTGAAACTAGAGGTCGAAGAGAAGCGGTTCCGCGAAGATCTCTTCTATCGACTCAACGTCGTGCACATCGAGATGCCGCCACTGCGCGCACGCGGGAACGACATCCTCACGCTCGCCGAACACTTCCTGGCGCGGTTCGCGAAAGAGAACGACAAGCGCATCGAAACATTCACCGACGCCGCCGTCGCCAAACTCCTCGCGCATCGCTGGCCCGGCAACGTGCGCGAACTCGAGAACGCGATCGAACGCGCGGTCGTACTCGCGGATGGAGATCGTATCGACGCGGCCGACCTGCCGATCCAGGTCGCTTCGGCCGGCAAGCACGGCATCCAGATCCCCGGTTCGACGATGGCCGAGGTCGAGCGCTACGTGATCGAGTCGACGCTCGATGCGGTCGGCGGCTCGACCGCAAAAGCCGCGGAGATGCTCGACGTGAGCATTCGAACGATCCAGTACCGCCTTCACGAGTACGGACGCGCGCCGGCGAAAGAGCGGAAGCCGGGGTAGTCGCGGGAGCGCGGACCACCTCACCCCCGCGTCCGCGCGCCCCTCTCCCTCCGACGCCACCGCGTAGCCCGCGAACGCACGGCGTCGTCGAGAGAGGGGCTGGAACGATGGGGGCGTGATTCGAGCGGTCTGCGTTGGAACGATGGGGGCGTGATTCGAGCGGTCTGAGTTGGAACGATGGGGGCGTGATTCGAGCGGTCTGAGTTGGAACGATGGTGGCGTGATTCGAGCGGTCTGAGTTGGAACGATGGGGGCGAGATTCGAGCGGTCTGAGTTGGAACGATGGTGGCGAGCGCGATGTCTTCGCGCGAGCACATGCATCGAACGCGCGGTACCTGACGTACTGCCTCCCACGTTCACAGCCCGCGACACGCTCCACGTAACCCGCTCACCCACCACCCAACATCCTTCGAGCCCCTCTTTCGACGACGCCTGCGTTCGCGTGCCTCGCGGTGGCGTCGGAGGGAGAGGGGCGCGCGGCAGCGCGGGTGAGGTCGTGTCCTGGCACGCCACGTGAAGTGCGCTCTCGCCATGAGCGACGACCAGCGCCCCCGCCGCATCCTGATTGCAGAGGACGACGCGCGCGCGGCGCAAACTCTGTCGCAGCTTTTGCGCGAGGACGGATACGACGTCGAGATCGCGCTCGACGGTGCCGCCGCCGTCGCCCGGCTCGGCCGAGTCCCCGCACCGGACGTGCTCCTCGCGGATTACCGACTTCCGCATCTCGACGGGCTCGCGGTTGCCACGTACGGCCGCGCGTGCCTTCCGCACCTGCCGATCGTGATGATCACGAGCTACCCCGAGGTCATCGCGCGCGGATCCCAGGGGCCCATCGCGTCGCCATTCGTGATGATGAGCAAGCCCGTGGAATACGCGGAACTGGCGCGCGAGATCGCCGCAATTCTCGCTCACGTCTGAACCGCGGCAGCGCGGTAGCGCGGGAGGAGTCTACGCAACGCCGCTCCCTCATCCCACCGTCGGCACGCGGAAGAGCAATCCGATCGCGTAGCCCAGCATCGCGCTGCACGTGCCGATGAGCGCGAGCGTCGCGCCGCGCACGATGGGTCGGCCGACGGTGAGCTTCGCCGCGAAAGCGCCGAGCGAGAACAACACCGCGACGGCGACGACGACCGCACCGATGGATGCACCGCGCGTCGCGAAGAAGAAGAGGTCACTCGTCGCAGCCGCGACGCCGAGGATCACGCCGAGTGTGTTCACCAGGCCGTCCTGTCCCCCGAGGATCACGTCGGCAAGTCGTGCGGCGCGCCCGTGCGGATCGCTGCGCGTGTGAAACGCTCGGTCGCCTTCGGTTGGCGTTTCGCGCGGCATCTCGAGTGTCACGGGGGCGGCTTCGCGTGCTTCGCGCGGATCGCCACCACCGGACAATCGGCGTGGCGCACCACGTAGTCGGACGCGCTCCCGAGCACCGCGCGCGACATGCCGCCGCGGCCGTGCGTGCCCATCACGATCAACGACGCGTTGGACTCGCGCGCGAACGCGAGGATCGCTTCCCCGACATGCGGCGCCGTCACCACCCGTGCACTGGCTTCGATGCCCTGCCGCGCCAGCGTCGCGAACAGCTGCGCCTGCGCGTCGGCCATGTCCTTCTCGCTGGGGTACGGCAGCGCGGCCGGCAGCAACTCGTACGACGCGGTCGGTAGCGCGACCACGTGAATCACGTGCAGCGTCCCTCCCGTCGTGCGCACCAGGTCGCTCGCCCACGCGAGGGCGGCGTCGGCTGTTTCACTGAAGTCGTAGGGAACGATGGTGTCGTATCGCATGGAGGACCTCTCGTGCTGACGCGGTGCGAGTCCGATGCCAGCTGCGATTCACGCGCGCCCACGCGGCTCGCTCGCGTCGCGATGCAATTCCTGCGTGCACGGTGCAGTCGGCGCGCGGCGCGGCGCGCGAATCCTGCGGCGCATGCTGAAATCACGGTGAGCGCGGGCTGGCATTCGCTTCGCAACGGTGGTCCGCGAAACGAGCCAGGAGCCATCGATGAACGCCACATCCAACGAGACCGTCGTGAACAAGTATCGAATCGTCGCAGGCGTGAGCTTCGACGAAACCGGCGACAACGCCCTGCGCGAAGCCGCGCGCATGGCGCTGCACCGTGACGACGTCGAGCTGCACGTCGTCCATGCGATCCCCGGCGCTCCCTCGGGCGGCGCCGCATCGCTCGAGAAGACCAACGACGCGCTCAGCATGGTGCCGGTGCGCCTGCGCGCGAACATCGCGATGCTCCGCGAGCGCGGCCTCGACCGTCTGCCGCACGAGATCGTGGTGCACGTCCGTGTCGGTACGCCGGCCGAGGCGATTCATCAGCTCGCGGTCGACGTCGACGCCGACCTCATCGTCGTGGGCACGCACGGCCGTCGCGGCTTGCAGCGAGCAGTGCTCGGCTCGGTCGCCGAAACGCTCGTTCGCACCGCGCACTGCTCGGTCGTCGTGGCGCACGCGAAGAACTACGAAGGGATGACCCGCACAGTCGCGCCCGAGCCCGTGTGTCCTGAGTGCGCCGTGACGCGAAAGCAGACCCACGGCGCGACCACGTGGTGCGAGTACCACTCGCGACCGCAGTTCCGTCCGCACGCGTACTCGTACCGAGAGACCTTCTCGCTCTCGCCGCACGACCCGGGCATCGTCCCGTCCGGGAGCTAGACGTTGAAGCGGGGGATCGCAGGGGCGGGGATGGCTGCACGCGCGGAAGCACTCGCCGCGTGGACGATCCCGCCCACCGAACTCCCGCAACGACTCGGTTCGACCGAACACGGACTCACCAGCGCACAGGCTCGCGACGCGCGCGCGCAGTGGGGACCGAACGCACTCGAGCCCGCCCGCCGCAGCGGCGCGTGGCTTCTCCTCGCGCAGTTCCGCAGTCCGATCGTCCTCGTGCTTCTCGCGGCCGCGGTGCTCTCGTTCGTGCTCGGCAGTACGAGCGACGGCGTGATCATCGTGGCGCTCGTGTTCGCGAGCGCGGGGCTCGGATTCTGGCAGGAGTACACCGCCACCGACGCGGTCGCGCGTCTGCTCGCAACCGTGCAGGTCACCGCGCGCGTGCTGCGCGACGGCGCTCCCATCGATCTGCCGCCGCGCGACATCGTACCCGGCGATGTCCTCGTGCTCGCCGCCGGCGACGTGATCGCTGCCGATGCGGTGCTCCTCGAAGCGCGCGATCTATCGGTCGACGAAGCGGCCATCACAGGCGAGAGCTTCCCGGCCGACAAGAGCATCGGCGCACTCGCGCACGACACGCCCCCCGCGAAGCGCTCGAACGCGATCTACATGGGCACGCACGTGATCAGCGGCACCGCGCGCGCGATGGTCACCGCGACCGGCGCTGCCAGTACGTTCGGCGCGATCACCCGCCAGCTCGCCACGCACACCGACGAGACCGAGTTCGAACGCGGCGTGCGTCACTTCGGTGGGTTCCTTCTCGAGGTCACGCTCCTGCTCGTGCTCGCGATCTTCGCCGGCAACGTCTACTTGCATCGGCCCGTGCTCGATTCGCTGCTCTTCGCGGTCGCGCTCGCGGTGGGGCTCACGCCGCAGTTGTTGCCCGCGGTGATCGCGGTGAACCTCGCGCACGGCGCGCGACGGCTCGCGGCGTTGCGGGTCATCGTGAAGCACCTGCCGTCGATCGAGAACCTCGGGAGCATGACCGTTCTCTGCACCGACAAGACCGGCACGCTCACGGCCGGGACGGTGCGCATCGATCACGCCGAAGGGATCGACGGTGGCGAGAGTGCGCGCGTGCTCCAACTCGCGGCGCTCAACGCGCGGCATGCGACCGGCTTCGACAACCCGATCGATCGCGCGATCCGCGCGCTGCCGCACGACGCGGACGACAGCTACCGAAAGCTCGACGAGCTGCCCTACGACTTCCATCGCAAGCGCTTGAGCGTGCTGTTGGCCGCGGGCGACGCACGCTGGATGGTGACCAAAGGCGCGCTGCGTCGCGTGGTCGACGCGTGTTCGCACGCGGTCGATGCGCGCGGCGACGAGGTCGACATCGCGGCCGTGCGGGAGGCAATCCTGCAGCGCGCCGACGCGCTCGCGGACGAGGGCTTTCGTGTGCTCGGCGTCGCGTATCGCACGCACGGTCTCGGCGACGCGATCGGACCGTCCGACGAAGTGGCCATGATCTTCGCGGGAGTCCTGGTGCTCGGCGATCCGCCGAAGGACGACGCGGCGCGGGTGATCCGGCGACTCGAGACGCTCGGGGTGCGATTGAAGATCGTGAGCGGCGATGCGATGCGATGTGCCCTGCACGTCGCGCGTGCGCTCGAGATCCCGGTCGACGGTGCCCTCGCCGGCAGCGACATCGACGCGCTCAGCGATGCCGCCCTCGTGCAGCGCGCGCGCAACGTATCGGTGTTCGCCGAGGTCGAGCCGCGTCACAAAGAGCGCATCGTGCGAGCGCTGCGCACGGGTCGCGAAGTGGTGGGATTTCTCGGCGACGGCGTGAACGATGCGACCGCGATCCATGCAGCCGACGTAGGGATCTCGGTCGATGCAGCGGTCGATGTGGCCAAGGAAGCCGCCGCGATCGTGATGCTCGATCGCGACCTCGGTGCGCTCGCCGACGGCGTGGCCGAAGGGCGGCGCACGTTCGCCAACACGCTCAAGTACGTGTTCATGGCGACGAGCGCGAACTTCGGAAACATGGCCAGCATGGCGGCCGCGTCGCTCTACCTGCCGTTCCTTCCGCTGTTGCCGAAGCAGGTGCTCCTCACGAACCTGCTCACCGATCTCCCCGAGATGACCATCGCGACCGACCGGGTCGACCCAGAACTCGTGACGCGTCCGCGTCGATGGAACGTCGCGGTGATCCGCCGCTTCATGATCGTGTTCGGGTTGCTCAGCTCGGTGTTCGATCTCGCGACCTTCGGCGCGCTGCGACTCGCGAGTGCATCGCCCGCGATGTTTCGCACCGGATGGTTCGTCGAGTCGGTGGTATCGGCCTCGCTCAACGTGCTGGTGATCCGCTCGCGACGGTCGATCGTGCGGAGCCGGCCGTCGCGCGGATTGCTGGTCGCGACGGTGTGCGTGGCGACCGTCGCCGCGGTGCTGCCGTTTACCGCGATCGGTGCGCTCTTCGGCTTCACCCCGCTGCCGCCGGCGATTCTCGCGATCGTCGGAGCGATCGTGGTCGTGTACGTGTGCGCGGCGGAAGTGACGAAGCGGGTGTTCTATCGCGAGCACGGGCCCTCTCCCGTCGCTTCGCGACTGCCCTCTCCAGTGGGCACCTGAGCATTGGTCACGAATGTGCGCGCGGCGCTAGCCCGGCGGGTGAACCCGCGGCAACGACTCCTAAGCTTCGCCTGCGCGAAGCTCG
>CBIHQZ010000415.1:0-6277 GCA_966212315.1 uncultured Myxococcales bacterium | reverse complement strand
GTTGCCGAGCGGCGCGTTCCCCTCGAGGTCGGTCAGCAGGAAGACGTCGCGTTCCTTGATCAGCGTGGCGTCGCGGATGTCGCGCGCGGACGGCGGTGCATCGAGTGCGACGGATACCTTCTCTTCGACTCGATCGTCACGTTCGTCGTTCGACTCGCGCGCCATGGCTCCTCCGGATTCAGTTCGCGTGGTCCAGCGTGCGCTGCACCGTGTCGAGCAAGTCGGTCACGTCGAACGGCTTTGCCAGCACGCTCTTCACTTGCGCCGTGGCGACGAGTTGCGGCGTGTACGCGGACACCACGATCACCGGCACATCGCGTGTCGCGGCATCGGCGCCCAGCTCGTCGAGAATCATGTTGCCGTTCTTTCCGGGCAGCATGAGATCCAACACGATGAGGTCCGCGCGAACGTCTCGTACCGTCTGGACCACGGCATCGCCATCGGGGAGTCCGACGACCTGATAGCCCTCGGCGCCGAGAAGGAACAACTCGAGATC
Source organism: uncultured Myxococcales bacterium (assembly GCA_966212315.1). GTDB lineage: Bacteria > Myxococcota_A > Polyangia > Polyangiales > CBIHQZ01. The sequence goes on along the minus strand of CBIHQZ010000415.1, from coordinate 5,781 downwards.
ACGAATCTCGGGATCGTCCTCGACGACCACCACGGTGCGTTGTCCGGCGGGAGGCGCGTCGGTCGCGGCCGCATCGAGATCTTCCATGCCTTCAGGCTTCACGAGCTTGGTGACGGAGCATCGAGCGCGCCAAGGGCGGCGCAACGAACGTTTTCGGCGGCGAAACCGCAAGTGGTCGCATCGCGCTGACTCGCAGCAACTCGGCCACCGCGACCACGGTCGGTGCACAGCGTCGGCGCGTCTTGCACAGCGATTGTGCAGCACCGAGCGCTCGAGTCGGCAACGGTGGCGTCCCGCGAGCTGGGACGCGCGTTGCACGCGTTGGATGCGACATGCATGTCGCTCTGATCTCGACCTGTTCGGTCGCCGTGCCGCCTCCGCGCTACGGCGGCACCGAATTCGTCGTCGACGAACTCGCACGCGCCCTGACCGAACGCGGGCATCGCGTGACGACGTATGCGACCGGGGACTCGCGTCCCGCCGGCGAGTTGCGCTCGCACTACGATCGACCGGTGTGGCCTCCGAGTTCGTACTCCGAACTGCTCCACGCGCACTGGTCATGTCGCGACATCGAAGGACGGGGCGAGCGACCGGATGTCGTCCACGTTCACGCACCCGCGGGACTCGCGTTCGCCGCGCGCCTCGACCTGCCGACCGTGTACACGGTGCATCATCCCGTCGATCCGCGGCTCACGGAGTTCTATCAGTGCTTCGGGGACACGACGTTCGCGATGATCTCCGCGCGGCAGAGCGAGTTGCACGTCGGCGTCCCGAATCGCCGCGTCGTGCATCACGGCATCGATCCGCGCGATTACGCCGCCAGCGACGCGTGCGAGGACTACCTCGCATTTCTCGGCCGATTTGCCCCGGAAAAGGGCTCCCACATCGCGATCGACGTCGCGCGCGCTGTCGGCACGCCACTCGTGATCGCGGGCGAGGCGCATCCGCACGAGCTGGCTTTCTTCGAGCGCGAGATGAAACCGCGGCTGGCCCTGGAAGGTGTGCGGTGGATCGGCGAAGTCGGTCGTGAGGGAAAGCAAGCGCTGCTCTCGAAAGCGCGCGCGATGCTGTTTCCGATCGATTGGGAAGAACCGTTCGGGCTCGTGCTGATCGAGTCGATGCTCTGCGGAACGCCGGTGATCGCGTTCCGGCGCGGCAGCGTCCCGGAGATCGTCGAAGACGGCGTGACTGGTTTCGTGGTCGAGACGGCCGACGAGATGCAGCGAGCGATCCGTCGCATCGGCTCACTCGACCGCGCCGAGATCCGTGCGCGAGCCGTCGAACGATGGAGCGCAGATCGGATGGCCGCGCAGTACGTCACGCTGTACGAGCACGCGATAGAACGGCGTCGCAGCGCGCGATGATGACGGGATGCGCGAGGCGCCGTCGCTCGTCCATCGAGACCGCTGCAACGCCCGTGGCACCGGTGATAGCGTGCACTCATGGCGGCTCTCTCATTTGCTTCGTCTTCGCGGCGCGCGCTCCGCGTCCGCGCGTTCGCACTCGCATCGCTCGCGGTGCTGGCCCTCGCGGGATGCGCGGGCAACGCAGTCCTCGGCGCGCTCGACGGAAGTGCCGACGACGCGCGCAGCGACATCGCACGCGATGCGAACGGAAACGACGGCGCGGATGGCGCGATCGAAGACGTCGGTCTCGCCGACATCACGTTCCCCACGGACATCACGACGTCCGCCGATGCAGGCGACGGTGCGACAGCACTCGATGGAACGACGGGGACGGACGCATCGACCGACCTCGATGCGTCCGCCGACGCGCTCGCCGACACAAGCGGGACCGACGTAGCGAACACCGATGCCGGCCCGCGCTGCGGCGACAACCATGTGGACCCGGGCGAGGCATGTGACGACGGCAACGCGAATCGCTTCGACGGCTGCCTCCCCGACTGCACGCGACCGCCGACGATCGGCCCGCCCGACCGCACCTGGACCTACTACCGCATCCCGGGAACGCAGTGCATCGACGGCTCGGAAGCCGGCTTCGGCGTGAGCACGGTCGCGGGCTCGACGAACCTGATGATCTATCTCGAAGGCGGCGGCGCATGCTTCAACGACTCGTGCGACTTCACCGCCCTCAGCGTGCCGTTCGTTCCGCCCCCCGACGGGATTTTCAATCGCACCAACAGCGCGAATCCGGTGCGCGACTGGAACATGATCTACGTGCCGTACTGCACCGGGGACATCTACGGCGGTGATCGCGACACGGTCCTCGCGGGCGCAACACGGCACTTCCACGGCTACCGGAACATCGGCCGCTACCTCGAAGCCATCGTCCCCGCGTTCCCGTCGGTCACGCAGGTGTTGATCACCGGCATCAGCGCGGGCGGATTCGGTTCGGGACTCAACGCCGGTCGCATCGCGGATGCATTCGGACCATCCCGTCAGTACGCGCTCATCGACGACTCGGGCCCGCCCTTCGGCAACGATGTCATCGCGCCGTGCTTGCAGCAGATCTTTCGCGACGTGTGGGGACTCGACAACACGATCCTGGCCGAGTGCGGGAGCGACTGCTCGAGCCCGACGGACTTCGCAACGGGCGCGATCCAGCACCTGCTCCGCACGCACCCTGCGATGCGCGTCGGCGTCTATTCGAACACCGGCGACTCCGTCATTCGCGCATTCATGGGCGCCGGCTGGGGCAACGGGATGCGGAACAACTGCGGCGGCGTGCCGGTGAGCGTGCCCGTGACGACCTACCAGGACGGGCTGCTCGCGTTGCGCGCCGCGAACATGTCGCGAGCAGGCACGTACTTCGTGGGACTGCTCCGTCCGCCGGGATTCGGCCTCGGGCACACCGTACTGCGATCGCCGTCGTACTACCTCACCAGCATCGACGGCACGTCCGTTCCCGAGTGGGTCGGCGATGTACTCGCCGGACGCGTCACGCACATCGGCCCGTAACAGCTCCCGCTCGCGAGGCACGTGATCTGCACCTCGTATTCGCTCGAGGTGCATCATGCGCAAGTCACTCACGCGAAAGCAGTTGGACGAGTTTCGAGAAGACCCCATCGCCGCGATGAGCCGGTATCCGGTCGACGCGCGCGACGTGCCGATTGCCGAGCACGGTGATGCGCCGAACCCTCCGGGCACCGATCCGAACGGTGCTCGCGCCGACGCAGTGGTGTCGTCGGAACGCACCGCGCCGGTGCGATTCGATCCGATCAAGGCCCCGCTCGCACGCAGTGGCGTGATGGACGAGTCGCTGGACGACGTCTGGCGACGGTGACGTCACCGTGGATCGCGCGACGCTCTACTACGACGCGAGTTGCGGCTTCTGCCGGCGATGGATCGATCGCTGGTCCGCTCGCACCGGTTCGCGTGTGAAGTACAGCCCGTCGCGCACGCTCGCGCTCTGGCGGCACGGAATCGGCCGTCGACGTGCGCGCCGCGCGGTGATTCTCCGCGAGTCGAACGGGCGCGTGACCGACGGCGCAGAGGCAGTCGCGCGAACCCTCTCGCGTGCGCCGGGACTTCGCGCGGTAGGCTTGCTCTTGCGAGCGCCCGGCGTTCTCTCCATCGCGCGAGGCGTCTACCGCTTCATCGCGAACCATCGCACCGCGGCCGCGCGCGTCGACCGCTGGCTCACGGGAAACGCCGCACGTCCCGCATCGCATACACGCATCCGGCGAATCTTCTTCGTCGCGATGGGCGCGAGCTTCTACGCGATGTTCACGTCGCTGCGCCGCCAGGTCATCGGGCTCTACGGCGAGCACGGGATTCTTCCGATCGATGCCCGCGTCGCGCGCGTGCGCGCACTCGGCCCGCGTGGATTGCGCCTCGTGCCGACGATCTTTCTCGGCGACGCATCCGATCGCGCGCTGCTCGCGGCGACCCGTCACGGACAGCGCCTCTCGATCGCACTCGCACTCGGCATCGAGCCGCGCATCACGTCCGCGATGCTGTGGGCGTACTACCTCTCGTTCGTCACTGTCGGCGGCGAGTTCCTCGGCTATCAGTGGGACGCGCTCGCGCTCGAGGCCGCGGCGCACTGCGCGCTCGTCGCGCCGCCCGCGCGTCGGAGCCGTCGCGACGAGGAACCCACCGCGTTGCAGGTCGCGCTCATGCGATGGCTCGTGTTTCGTTTGCACTTCGAGTCGGGTCTCGTGAAGTACCGCTCGCCCGATGCGTGCTGGCGTGATCGCACTGCGCTCTGCCACTACTACGAGACCGCGCCCCTCCCCACCGTTGCGGGGTGGTACGTGCATCACCTGCCCGAGCGGGTGCAACGCTTCGCGACGTCGGCCGCGCTGTGGATCGAACTCGGCTCACCGTTTCTCGCACTCGGTCCGCGCCGCGCACGAGTCACTGGATTCGCGTTGCTGACGGGATTGCAGACCCTCATCGCGATCACCGGCAACTACGGCTTCTTCAACCTGATGACCGTGGCATTGAATCTCTGGCTGCTCGACGACGGCGTGTTCCCCGCGCGTCGCAAGCGTGCGATCGAGGCACCGCCACTTCGCACCGCTCTGACGGTCGATGCGGCCGCGATCGCGATGGCGATCGGTGCGGCGTCGACGTTCGCGATGGCGCTCGATCGCGGTGTGTCAGCGCGCGAGTGGCAATACCGCGTGCTGCGTGCGCTCGCCCCCTGGCACACGTTCAACACCTACGGACCGTTCAGCGTGATGACCACGACGCGTCCCGAGATCACGATCGAAGGGTCGTACGACGGCGCGACGTGGGAGCGATATTCGTTCGTCTACAAGATCGACGACGTGAATCGCGCGCCCCGCTGGGTGGCGCCGCATCAACCGCGGGTCGACTGGCAGATGTGGTTCGCCGCGCTCGATGGCGTGCCACCGTGGCTCGTGCAGTTCGTCTCGCGACTGGCGGAAGGCTCACGCGATGTGCTCGCGCTCCTCGCGTCGAACCCGTTTCCCGATCGCCCGCCGCGTTTTTTGAGACTGACGCGCGCGGATTACACCGCTGCCTCGCTCGCGGAGCACCGCGCCACCGGCGTGTGGTGGCACGTGGGTCCGTCGCGTCATCTGGTGACATTCGAAGCGCAGACGGCGTAGCGACGAAGACCGTCGACAGCGCGGGCAAAGCTCGATGGTTCGGCGGACACGGAATCCGATACCATGGCCGTCATGCGCGTTCTGACCCGACTCGCCCTCGTATCCCTCGCACTCGCAGCGTGCACCGCACCCGAAGGTCGCGACGCCGACAACACCCCGCTCGAAGCGCTCGACGGATCGCAATTGCAGTGGGTGTCGCCCCTCGTCGAAGACGTCGTCGCCGTGGGCGAGCCGTTCGAGATCGCGGTGTGGACGCAAAACGCCGACGCGCATGCGGTGCGCTTCGCGATCGATGGCGTCGAGCAAGGCAGTTGCAACGCGACCGATGCGAACGACGACTGCCACGAAGACGAGATCTTCCACTGGTCGTCGACGCTCGATGCGGCCGGACCGCACACGCTCACCGCATCGTTCACGACGGCGGGCGGGCGCGTCGTGCAGGCAACGCGCGCCATCGAAGTCGTCGCCTCTCCACCCTCGCTCGCGAACGCACCCGACGAGATCGACGAGCCCGATGTGGAATCGCCGACCGAAGAAGGGCTCGGACTCGATCTCTCGCTCGAAGGCGATGATGGCGAGACGAACCCTGCAGAACTCACCGCGAGTGATCCCGACATCGAGTTCGCGCCCGATCCGGAAGGGACCAGCACCATCGTCGACGCGATCCGCCTCGCGCACGATCACGCGCGCGGCTACCTCGATCCGTCGCACGGGTATCGCCAGTTCGAAGGGAGCATCAAGTG
>CBIHQZ010000414.1:0-6278 GCA_966212315.1 uncultured Myxococcales bacterium | reverse complement strand
GCGTCGGAGGGAGAGGGGCGCGCGGAAGCGGGGGTGAGGTGGTCTCTTTCTACTACGCCGCCTGCGCCGCGAGCCCCGAACCCTGGCGCTCGCGCACGATCGGGCGGGTGCGGGTCTTCAGGAACGCGATGATCTCGTCACGGCTCCGCGGCTGTTCGCGCAATTCGACGAACCGCTCGGCGAGCCAGTCGTAGCGCTTCAAGAACAGGAACAGCGACACCTGGAAGAAGTCGATGCCTTGGAACACCACCGCGCCCTCGGCCGCGTACTTCGCCGCGTTGTTCTCGAGGTCCGCCGGCATGTCCGTCCAGTGACGGTTCGCCTTCACGTGGTGGCCGATGTGGTAGCCGTCGTTGAAGCACGTGCGGTTGTAACGAACGTTGATGCACGTGATGCTGTTCAGCAGCGCGTTGCCGGGTTGCGCCGCGTCGATGAATGCGTGCTGGCCCCAGTTCCCCCACATCATGAGGAAGCGCGCCATGACGTACGGGATCACGAACACCGCGAGCGTCGCGAGTGGGTTGAAGTGCACGCCGATCGCGCAGATCAGATAGTAGAACGCCTCGCCGACGACGGCGTTCACCGCGAGCTTCTTGCGACCGTGCTTCGACAGGTACTTCGGCAGGATGAAGATCGTCGTGGCCATGAAGAGCGACCAGTACTTCAGGAAGTGAAGGAACTTGTCGCGGTCGTACGGCATCGTCGTGGAGAGATCGTCCTCGAGGTTGTTCTCCGGGTGATGCATCCCCATGTGGTGGCTGAAATACCCTTCCGGCGGCTGGCCGAAGAACGGGCAGAGCACCCACGGAATGATGTGGTTCATCCACCGGTGCTGCGGCTTGAAGAACACGCGATGTGACGTGTTGTGCAGCATGAGGATGCAGGGGCCGAAGAAGAACGCGAACAAGATGGTCGTGTACGCGATCGCCAGCCACCAGTTGAAGCGCCAGTAGAGAACCGCGGCGAGCGGGAAGATCACGCCGATGAAACGCAATGCGAGGCCGAGAAACGGCAGGTCGCGTTCGTCGTTGATCAACGCGAGGCCCGCACGCTGGAACACGTTCGGGTTCGTCACGGGTGTGTGACGCGGATCGGTGAGTGCGAGGCGTGCGACTGCGTCCATGGGCGGTCGTTTCTTACGCCGCGAGGGACGGGGATCGCAACGTCGGAGCCGCTTTTTCGAGGGCGGATCGGCGCGGAGAGAAACGCGTTACGCACTTCGGCACGAGCGGGAATTTCGTTACGCACCCACGCGTCGCTGCCGCGCGTTCAGTGTTTCTTCGCGGGGTCTTCGAGGGGACGCTCGCCGCCGGCCGGCTCGTCCGCGAGCTTGCCGTGTACGATCCGTTGCGCCGGATAGATCCCGCGGTGCCCACTGGCGAGGTACGCGATCACCGACACCACGATCACGTGCGGAAGCGCCTCGCCTCCGAGCAACTCGACCGCCATGAGCGAGAGCGCGAGCGGAGCGTTCGCCGCGGTGCCGAACACCGTCGCCATGCCGACGCCGGCCGCGAGACCGAGGGGTAGTCCGAGCACGCGCGCGAGGTCGTTGCCGAGTGCCGCGCCCACGAAGAAGAGCGGAGTGACTTCGCCGCCGAGAAATCCGCTTCCGACAGTGACGGCGGTGAGCACGAGTTTCCACGCGAACGCCGCGGGATCGAGATGCGGGTCGGTGAAGGCGCGCAGGATGGTCGGCACTCCGAGACCGAGATAGTCGTCGGTGCGAGACAACTGCCAGAGGGCGACCACGACCGCGCCACCGAGCGCCATGCGCAGCGGGAGGCGTGGCACGTGTCGCTCGCCGCGACGCTTCACGAAGTGCAACAGCTCGACGAACGCCGTTGTCACCAACGCGATGGCGAGGGCGAACGCCAGCCATCGTGCGGCGACGACGGGTGTGAACGCGAGATGCGCGACTGTGGGGTAGGGCGTGTGCACGATGCCGAGTGCGCGCGTGACCTGATCGCCGACGACGCTCGCGACGAGCGCGGGGAGCAGTGCGTCGTAGTCCACCCGGCCGATGCGGATGACCTCGATTCCGAAGACGGCGCCCGCGATCGGCGTACCGAACACCGAGCCGAAGCCCGCGGCGATGCCGGCGGAGAGGAGCTGCCGTCGCGCGTGGGGCGGGAGCTTGAATCGATGTGCGACTTGATCCGCGAGGCTTGCGGCCATCTGCACCGCGGTTCCTTCGCGACCGGCGCTACCGCCGAACAGATGCGTGAGCACCGTGCCGGCCAGCACCATCGGCGCCATGCGAAATGGGATCTGCGGCGGCGCGCCCTGCACGGTCTCGATGACGAGGTTGTTGCCCCCGCGAATCGACGCGCCGAACCGCTCGTAGATCGCGCCGATGACAAGACCGGCGATCGGCAGGGTGAACACCAGCCACCGATGCTCGATGCGGGTATGGGTCGCGAGATCGAGCAGCCAGAGAAATGCTGCCGATGCCACGCCGGCGATCGCCCCCACCAGCGATCCGAGCGCGAGCCATTGCGCGAGGGTCGAGAGCTGTCGCCGATCGATCAAGACCGCCGCTTTCCGCGCGTGGGGGCCGGCGCAGCCGTGGGGCGCGCGGTGAGCCATGCGTCGATGTCGACCAGCGTCTCGTGCAGCTTCGTCATGCGCCGCTCGCCGATCGCTTCGGCCAGCTCCGATTCGAGACCACGCAGCACCGCAAGCCCCTCGAGGATCCCGCGACGTCCGGCCGAGGAGAATCGAATGAGACTCGCGCGCCCGTCCTGCGGGTCGGCCACGCGTTCGAGCATGCCCATCGCCACCATCTCGTCGATCATGGGCGCAACGGCCTGCTTGGTGACCCCCGCGCGGTTGGCGATCTCTGTGAGTCGCGTGCCGCCCTCGAGATCGATGAACGGCAACAGCGCCGTGTGGCCCGCGCGCACCGGGCGTCCGGTCTTGCGACGCAGGCGTTCCACCGCGTCCTCGTTGAGTACGCGCCCGCAACGAAACAGCAATTGAACGGTGCTTGCCTGCTTGGCGGCATCGAGCACTTCGCGGCTCGGGTGATCTCCGTTGGATCTACGCGTCGGCATGATCGTCAACCATCCTTGACTTATTGGTTCGGCGACCCTGACTATATAGGAGCGAGGCACGAACATGGTGACGAATCTCGGGAACGGGCTGTGGGGATACGAACGCGAACACGTGATGAAGGGCGGGATCGTGATGCCGTTGAGGGCGTCGTTCGCGCGGCTGGCCGATGGTTCGATCTGCGTCTACTCGCCGAACACCGACGATCGCGCGGTGATGGACGCGGTCGCGGCGCTCGGACCGGTCGCGCACCTGGTGGCGCCGTGCACGTATCACCACCTCTACGTGACGCCGTGGGCGGAACGCTTTCCGAACGCGCGCGTGTGGGCGGCGCCCGGGTTGCGGACGAAGCGAGCGGACATCGCGTGGACCGACGATCTGCCGCGCACCGGCGAGTACGCGTTCGATTCGGACCTCACGGCGATGGCGATCGCGGGCGCGGAGTCACTCGGCGAGACGGTGATGTTCCATCGTCCGAGCGGCGCACTGCTCGTGGCCGACCTGGTGTTCCATCTGCTCCAGCCGAAAGGTTTCGTGTCGAACCTGGCGTTCACGATGATGGGCGTGCGGAACAAGCTCGCGCAGAGCCGCGCCTGGCGGATGATCACCAAGGATCGCGATGCCGCGTGCGAGAGCGCGAAGCGCGTGATGGCGCTGCCGTTCGAGCGGCTCGTGCCGTCGCACGGACCGGTGGTCGACGAGGACGCAAAGGGGCGCCTTCGCACCGCGCTCCGCTGGATGCTGCGCGAGTGATCGATCAGCGACGGCGCGAGGGCGGGGTCGGGGCTGCCGGCTTCGCGGCTGCGGGAGCGAGCGACCGGCGTTGCAGTGCTTCGCGCGTCATCTCCGCCATCATCAGACTGGCGGCGATCGAGACGTTGAGCGAGTCGATCGTCGCGTTGCCCGGTATCGCGACCAACGCATCGCACGCTGCGCGCACCCGCGGCGAGATCCCTTCGCGCTCGTTGCCGAGCACCAGCACGGTCGGACGTCGGAACGCGTAGCCGATCGCATTGTGCTGCGCGTCGCTCTCGGCACCGACGATCTGGATCCCGCGTCCGCGCAATCTCGTGAGCGTCTCCACGAGATCGGTCGTGCGCGTGACGAGCAGATGCTCGACGCCGCCTTCGGCGACTCGCACCGCGCCGGGGGCGAGGGCGGGATGGGGCGCGGGCGCACCGAGCAATGCCGCATCGACGCCGAAGAACGCCGCGCTCCGGAGGATCGCACCGATGTTGTACGGGTTGCGAACGCGGTCGAGCGCGATGGCAGTGCCGTTCACGCGAACGAGATGTTCCGCGAGTTCTGCGGGCGGAGTCCATCGTCGCGCGCGCGTGACGACGCACAGACCTTCGTGATGATTCGATCCCGCGAGGTCGGTCAGATCGTCGTCGCGTAATTCGCGCGCGGGCCGTTCGTTCGCCGCGGCCCAGCGGAGCAGTTCGCTCGCGGCGTCGCGCGTCTCGGAAGAGTAAGCCACGCGCTCGATGTCGTTCGCGCGCTTCTCGAGAACGGCCAGCGCTGCACGCACGCCGAACACCACCTCGAGTTCGCCCGGTGGTGCAGCGGGCGGGTTCGGCCGCGAAGGCTTCATCGAATCACTCCGTGCGCTGAATGACGTGGAATCCGAAGTCGGTCTCGACGACGCCCGACATCTCGCCGACCTCGAGTGCGAAGGCCGCTCGTTCGAACGCCGGCACCATCATTCCGTGACCGAAACGTCCGAGCGCGCCGCCGCGTGCACCGGCGTTGGGCTCGTCGGAGTACTCGCGAACGAGCGCGGCGAAGTCCTCGCCACCGCGTGCGCGTCGCAGCGCTTCCTCGGCACGGGCGCGGGCTTCTTCGCGCGTGCGTGTCGCGGAGCTTCGTTGCGATCCGCGGTACATCACCAGGATGTGCCGCGCTGCGATTTCGCGCGGCGCGATGCGTTGCGGCCCTGCGTCGCCGGTCGCGTTCGCACTCGGTGCATCACTCGAGCCCGACGGGGCGGCACTCGCCTGCGTGTCGGTCGATTCGTCGCCCGGCGCCGTCGATGCGGTGTGCGTGTCGGGCGGCGGTTCGCTGCAACTGGCGCGCGCGAACGCGAGGGCGAATGAGGCTGCAAGAATGAGTTTCACGGCGCGGACCGTAATGGTTCTCGCGATGGAGCGCTAGCGCGCGCGCTCACCACTCGCAGCGGAGCGTGGACGAGTTCTTCGTGGGTCCGATGCCCCATTCGACGAGTGTGACCGTGCCGGCGCCGCCGCAGAGATCGAACACGTTGAGCAGCCCCGCCCGCATCGAGACGAATGCCGAGCGCGGCACGTTGCTGCTCTCGCCATATGTCGCTGTCATCGTCCCGCCCGTGTCGCCTTCGCTACGCCACACGAACGACACGCCGCGCACAGTCGACGAACTCAGCGTATCCATCCGCGACAGGAGCGTGACCGGACTGGTGCCGAACAATCGCAGCGTCCCCTCGGTCACGTTGCGCAGCAGCGGGCCGACGGTCTGTCGCGCGGATTCGAGCGCGATGCTCGCGAGTGCTTCTTCGCCGAGCACGTCGCTGATGACGTCATCGAGTTCGGTGAGACGACTGCCGTCGATCCAGCCCGACGCGAGCGGCGGATGCTCGAGGAGCCGGCGAGTCTCCGCGCCCAGCGATGGTGCGATCTTCTCGAGCGCGTGAGCGGATTGCAGCGCGGCCACTCGGCCTCGCAGCATCGAGCCTTTCACCTGGAAGCGCATGCGTGCGGCGGCAGCGGCAGTGCCGGGAGAACGTGGTTTCGTGGGGTAGCGGGGCATCGCGTGACCTTGCCTTGTCGCACATCGCCCGCTCGACGCGAAGCACGACCGAAGGTCACGGCGCCATCACATCGCCGAGCGACATCTCGACGTGGACTCGTCGCGCTTCCCGCACACCGAAGGCTCGGCGAATCCCGATGCGCGCCGCGCTGCGAACGCCGTCGTCGGCAGGCAGTGCGAGCGCGTTGCGATAAGCGGTCGTCGCGTCGCCGCGTGCGCCTTGGAGATCGAGTGCGCGACCGCGCCACAGATGAAACGCCGCGACCCGTTCGCGATCGGGATGTCCGATCGTGAGTGCGGTGTCGAACTGGCGGGCCGCATCGCGCGCGTCGCCGTCCTGAATCGCGAGAAGTCCGGCCACGGCGTGATACGCGCTCTGCGTCGGTGCGCGCAGACACGCCATCGCGAGTTCGGCCCGTGCGAGGGCGACATCGTCGCGA
>CBIHQZ010000413.1:0-6291 GCA_966212315.1 uncultured Myxococcales bacterium | reverse complement strand
CTCCTCGAGAAGCATGCCGAGCACCAGCGAGCGCTCTTCGTCGTCGAGATGCGCCTCTGCGATCGATGGGTGCTCGAGGTCTCCGATCAGTGCCTCGAGCGTCGCCCCCTCCCCCCAAACGCAAGTGCCGCTCGGCGAGGACCGAGAGCAACACGTGCTCGCGCGAGCGCGCCGGGTCGGGATCGCGACCGAGTTGTCGCAAGAGCGGTGACACGGCCGCACCGAGCGCTTCGCTTGCTCCCTCGGGATCGGTCTTCCATCGCGCGCTACCACGCCGCGCGGGCAGCGCGTGCCGCACGTGATGAACGACCGCCAGCTCGCGTACACTTACGACGACGCGCTCGCAGCCGGCCCGCTCCACGCGCCGTCGCGCATCGCCGACGGCGCGCGCGGTGGACACACCGACGTCTATCACTGGGACGCGAACGGCAACCAGACCGCCGTCGGGATCGAGGGCTCGCACGCGGGCGGCGTCGGCAACGGGCGCACGGTGGCGTGGGACGATGTCTCCCGCGCGACCGACTGGGACGACGAGAACCGCGCGATCGCGATGTTCAACGGGCACGACGTCACGCGTTTCGCGTACGCGGCGAGCGGCGAGCGATCGGTGAAGATGTCAGGGACGTCGGCGAGCGGGCACGCGTCTCTGTATCCGAGCGCGTTCGTGTCACAGCGCGGCGACGTCCGCGACGGCGTGTTCACACCCGGCGTGACGACCATTCACGTCTACGCGGGTGACACGCGGGTCGCGAGAAACGTGGTCACCGGCGACGGCACGGGCACCGGGCGCCCCTCGACGGCGTACTGGTAACACAGCGATCATTTGAGCAGCACGAACTACGTGACCAACGCCGATGGCGTCGCGACGGAGCACGTCGAGTACCTGCCGTTCGGTGAGCCGTGGGTGCGGGAACAGGGACGCGGCGCGGCGGTGCCGGGGCTCGAAGAAGCGTATTTGTTTACGGGACGGCGAGGATGGCGGTCCGGCGTGAGCGGGACTACGGTGATGACCATGCAGCCGCTCAAAGCTCGCGTCCGCAACGGCCGGCTCGTCCTCGATGAACCGACGGATCTCCCCGACGGTGAGATCGTCGAGCTTGTGCCTGTGAACGAGCAGCTCGCGCACGATCACGACGATCTCGACGACGAGGAACGCGAGCGGCTGCACGACTCACTTCGCGAGAGCATTCGCCAGATGGAAGCGGGTGAGTTGATCGATGGGGCCGATGCACTCGCCGAGCTTCGCGCTCATCGATGAGACTGCGCATCGCGCCGCGTGCGCTCGCGGAAGCGAAGCGGACCAAGACGTGGTGGCGAGCGAACCGTGAGGCGGCGCCCGATCTCTTCGAAACGGAATTGTAAAAGACACTCGCGAGCATCGTCGCTGCACCGGCGATCGGTGCTTCGTACGAGGCGACGCGTCTCGGCCTGCCGGTGCGTCGCGTGCTGATGCCGAAGACCGGGCAGCACGTGTACTACACGGCGACACGCGACGAAGTGGTGGTGCTCTCAGTGTGGAGCGTACGTCGCGAACGTGGACCGAAGCTGTAGCGGGCGCGGGCGTGCGAGTGCGCGGCGCGGTGAACTGCGATGCACGTGACGCAGCCGAACGTTGCCGGCGCGCCACGGATCGTGACCGTGGGAAATCAGGCGGCGCACGATAGATTGGCCAGTTGCCGCTCGCGGCTGGCGAAGTCCTCGGTCCGCCGCCCCAGTTCGACCCCGTTGCGGGAAGATGGTTGCCAGACTCGCACGTGGAGGCGCTCGGTGCGGGTCACGCACAGGACGCATACGGTGCAAAAGGGGGCGCGGTCGGAACGGTCCACGCGAATGCGCCGGCTGCGCGGCCATGAGGGCTGGGTCGCAGTGGGTTCACGCGAATCCACGTGGATGAGCGGGAAGGTCAGATGGCACTTGTCGCAGTCCTGACGCGGGATCCTCGTGTTTCGATGGATGAATGGGTCGATCTGATTGATCGGAGCCCCTTGCTCGCGAGACCGCCGAGCGAGATCGTGAATCCGTTCACCGGTGCTCGCGCACCACGCCGTTTCGGAGCGGGGGACGCGGAGGTGTTGTCTCCCCCTCATGGTCCGGTGGGTGCGATCGAGCCCAGCCCCGAGTTCGAGCAGGATGGTGAGCTGTCCGTCTACGCTGCCGACGGGAAGCACGAACTCGTTCGGGACGCGATCCAAGAGATCGCGTCCGCATTGGGCGCGAACCTGGAGTGGTTCGGCTGAAGATCAGAGCGGCGGTGGCGAGTCGATCAACTCGCGCGCTGCGCGGGTCGATGCCGCTCGAGATACGTGTCGACGATGCTGAGCAACTCCCGCTTGTCGCGCAGCGGTGGACGCTATCGCGAAGAAGCGCGGATGAACGACATTTCGACGCAGGGCCGACGGAATACGAGCGTTCGACGCTGCCCTGAGCGCGATCGACTCGCCGCGCTTTCGGGCGATCGTCTCCCGCAAGCGACGCAAGCGAGGAACGCGTCGATCTTGCCCAAGTGAATCGAGCTGGGAACCGCTCGACGGACCAACGGTCGGCGGCGGGCGTCGACCGGAACTGTTGAGCGACCGAGGTCGGACGAGCGCGGGGACGCGCACACCCAGGACCGCGTCGGACGCTCGCCGAGCGGCACAACACGCTCACCACTCGACCCGCAGCGAGACGACGCGGACGCGATCGATTCCCGATCCTCGATCGCTGCGTCGACAGTCATCACCCACGCCGATCGCTTGCTCGTCGCCGACGACCGGCGCTCTCGCTCGCCCCGCCGCTCGTCGCCCGCGACCTCCTCGCGACCCCGCGACCATTCCATTCGAGCGAACGCCATTTTCGCAAATCTCCGATCGATGGATCGCATCGCCCTCGGGCAGTTACGATCACACCGTTCATGCCGCACCCGAGGTATCGCGCGCGATTGCATCCATCACTCGAAGGGCGATCGAGCCATGACCCTTCACGTGAAGGATTGCCCGCCATCTCTCGGTCATCGCTCGCGTTGATCGCGATGACGATGCTCTCGGCCTGCGCCGGCTCGTCCGCACGTCATGTCCCCACGTCGTCTCCTCCGCCGCCGCGCGTCGCGACGCTCGCGACGCCACCACCGACGCGACTGCCACCGATGTGCTCACCGACGCGCCCCACGTTGCGACCCAGCGCGAGGTGAACGAACTCCACGCGAGGCTTCCCGGTGCCATCGGGACCGATGCCGTGCGCGCGCTCGTGGCACAGACCGACGCAGAACTCGCGACCGCGCTCGACGAAAGCACCATCGCGATCACGCGTGCATACGCGAACGACTACCCCGTGCTCGACCGATGGTCGCGCGCCGTTTCGAGCGACCGCGCGCAACGGACGCTCCGCGCGTACGTGGCGATCCTCGAGGAAGCCTCGCGACGCGGAGGGCTCGCGCATCGTCCCGCCGAGCTGTTGGAAGAGTACGAAGTACTTCCGCTCGTCACGCTCGCGGTGAGCGATGCCGCGCTGCAGGACCTGCAACGGCGCGTGCAGTTGTACGGGGACACGGTCAGCACGATCCGCCCGGCCGATCTCGAGTGGAACCGCATCCGCGATACCGCGCGCTGGGCGTCGGCTCGACTCGATGCGCTCGCGGCGCGACTCGGTGCGAGGCCCGGTCCGGCCGGGATGCGCGTGCGCGATGCGTACGCTCCCTGGCTGCTCGAGAGCGGTCGCACCGACGAAGCCGCACGAATGTTCGCGGGGCTCGAGACGCTTCCGGGGCATGCAACGCCGGCGTGGCGATATCTGATCGCGCGCGCGTTCGAGGCGAACGGCCAGCACGCCGAGGGCGAACGCGTGATGCGCAGCGCCGACGCGCCCGGGCGATACGAGCCGTACAGCGAGCGAATGGCGCGTTTGCGCGTGCGCGGGGCGATGCTCGAACGCGAGACGCGCGGCGCGACGGAGCCCGAACGAATCCGAGCGCGCGTGTGGGCGCTGCTGATTCTCGGGCGCAACGGCGAAGCGCTGACCCTCGTGCGCAATGCGCCGAGTGCTGCCCTGGTGGATCCAGCGGTGATCGAAGCGCGCGCGGTCGCGCTGGCAGTCGACGGAGCCAATGGCATGGACCTGTGGACGGCGACGGACGCGCGGCTTCCGGGCGCGCACGAAGGCTACGATGCAGTCCGTCTGCACGCAGGTTTTCTGCGACTGCGAACGTGGCAGTTCCCGCGACGGCTCGACGGCGCGCCGTGGTCACCGCCCGACGCGGCGGTCATCGCGGAGTTGCGCACGCGCCTCGCCACCGCGCACCTCGCGAGCGATCAGGTCCGAGAGCCGCTCGCCTGGCACCTCGATCTCGCCACCCTCCCCGCGTCGCCGACGGGACTCGCGAACACGCCGCGCGCGCGCGCACTGCTCACGCAACTCGCGACCGCGCGGGCGGGCAGCGACAAGACGCTCCAGCTCTACGCGGCTGCGATGGAACTCGTGCTGCGCGCGTGCACCGGCGATGCAGCGTCGGCGAGTACGACGGTCGCATCGATCCACCCGGATCCCTCCCACGCCGACGATGCGGCCAGCGTGCGCGGAATGGCGCTGGCGATGCGTGCTCTGTTCGAACCGAGCGAGACGACGCGCGCGGCGCTGTATGCGGAAGTCGAGCAGCGTGCGGGCGGGGAGCGTGGATACAGCGCGCGGCTGGTGTCGACCGCGATTCTCTACGACGCGATCGCACTGGCTCGGTACGAAGCGGCGACCACGGGCGATCGTGAAGCCATGCGCCCGACGCTGCTGCGCGCGGTCGCGGTGACGGCGCAGGAACTCGATCAGCGATCGGACAACGCGCTCGTCACGCAGGGGCTCTACGGTCCGGTGTACCTGCAGGGCGCGCTGCTCTCGACGAGCGAGCAGGCGGGGCTCGCGTATCTCGCACGTACGCCGTCGATCTGGAGCGAGCGGTTCGGCACGTACGTCACGGGCGTGCGGCGCGCGTGGAGCCTCGATCTGCGCGGCGCGATGACGGCATTCGAAGCGTGTGCGAGCGATGCGTCGGCACCGATGGTCGCTGCGCGATGTGCGCATTGGCGAAGCGTCATCGGTCGCCGGCTCGGTGACACGACCGCGACCCGCAGTCGCTGGGATTCGCTCGCGACGCGCTACGCGGCCGCAGCGATCGCGGTCGACGGCTCGAGCGCGACGGGGACCGCGCGCGATGGTGACCTGGTACCGTTGGCGATCGCTGCGCCGCGCACCGAGATCGATCTCGAGACGTGGCGGCTGACCCATCACTGGGTGGGGAGCGTGGGGTGGTTGCTCGCGCCGCGTGAGTAGCGACGACGTTGCGGAGATCGCATCGCACCGACGCTGTCAGCCCCTCCCCCGCGCCGCACTCACGCGGCGGGCCAACGGGCCGCCGCTTCCATCGAGCGACCCTGCCTTCGCAGGGTCTATCCGCTGACTGGTGTCTTGCGGGCGTTCCCAGCGAGCAAGCACGTTCCTCAGACCCCACGTAGGTGGGGTCGCTCGATGTCAGCCTGGGCCCGTTGGCCCCAGGCGGAGGTCGAGTTCAGCGTCGGTCGCATCGGAGAGAGGGTGAGTTCAGATCCCCAGCGTCCGCGCAAGCAGCGCGTCGGGGCGGGGATCGCGTCCCATGAATGCGCGGAAGAGCGCAGCGGGGTCGTCGCTGTTTCCGAGCGCGAGGATCGTGTCGCGGAACGCGCGACCGACTTTCGGATCGAACACTCCTTCGTCGCGAAAGCGCGTGAACGCATCGGCGTCGAGGACCTCGGCCCACTTGTACGAGTAGTACGCGGCGGCGTAGCCGACGGGCGAGCCGAAGAGATGACCGAACGACGCGATCATCGCGAACTCGTCGGGCGGCGTGACCGGCTGGAACGGCGTCATCGTGCGATGCGCGTACGACACCACGTCGCCGTCACGCTCCGGCTCGTATGCGCAATGCAGCGCGAGATCGACGGTGGCGAACCCGAGTTGCCGCATCTGCGCCGATGCGCCGCGGAACGTGCGGGCCTTCACCATGCGCTCGAAGAGTGAGGGCGGAAGCGCTTCGTTCGTGTCCGCGCGGCGCGCGAAAAGCGAGAGCGCGTCCTGCTCCCAGCACCAGTTCTCCATGATCTGCGAAGGCAGTTCGACGAAGTCCCACGCCACCCGCGTACCGCCGAGCGCGCGCACTTCGGCGCGACTCAACATGTGATGAAGAAGGTGGCCGAACTCGTGGAACAGCGTTTCCACTTCGCGGTGCGTGAGCCCCGGCTGCCCGCCCTCGCCCGGCTTCACCGGCGGCGTCACGTTCGCCGCGATCAGACC
>CBIHQZ010000412.1:0-6295 GCA_966212315.1 uncultured Myxococcales bacterium | reverse complement strand
CCGCGTGCCCGCCTGGCGGCGCTGGTGACGCGGGGGCCGGCGCGGCTGCGCCCGGCCGTGTTCTCCCTGCAGGAGCTGCTGGCTGAGATGGAGCGGCAGCCCGAGCCGACGCCCGAGGCCTCACATCGACATCACCACCACGCGAACCCGCCGACCGCCGCCGAGAGCCGTCGTGCGCCCGTTCGGTTCATGCCGCACTCGATCTGAAGACCCGAGAACCCGCCATGCATTTCCGCGAAACGATCGCCGCACTTCCCATCGCCGTGCTCCTCTTCGCATCGAGTTCGATCGCGCAGACGCAGGACAATGCCGCCGTCGCTCAGCAACGGTATTCGCGCGGCGTCGAACGCTTCGAGGCTGCTGACTTCAACGCGGCGCTCGACGAGTTTCGCGCAGCCCACGCACTATCCGGATCGCCGAATGCGCAGTTGTTCGTCGCGCGCACACTGGCGCAACTCGGCGACGATGCGCGAGCCGCGGCAGCTTACGAACTCGCGATCCACGAAGCGGAGGACGGTGGCGTGACCAACGCGCGCTACGCAGACACGCGAACCGCGGCCCAAACGGAACTCGCGCAGCTCGAACCGCGAATCGGCCGCGTGATCATTCGTGTCGAGAACATGCCGGGCGATGCTCGCGTGCATGTGGGCGATCGCGACATTCCGCACGAATGGCTCGGGGTCGCGGTCGCGTATGCGCCTGGTCCGCTGCATCTCGAGATCGCCGCGGCGAATCGGGTGCCCGAATCGCGTGACGTCGTCGTTCATGCGGGCGAACGGCAGGAGGTCGACATCACGTTGCAGGATCCCCCGCCACCGCCTCCGATCGTGGTGACACCTCGTGCGCGACCAGCGTCGCGCACACCTGTGTTGCGAATCGCCTGGATCACGAGCGGGGGCGTCGCACTCGCAGGACTGGTCACCTTCACGACGCTCGCGATCGTGACGAACGGTCACTACCAGACGCTGCGCGCGCGCTGCGCCGATGCCCCCTGCCCCGACGACGCAGCCGCGGATGTGGCACTCGGACGAACGCTTCAAACGTGGACCGATGTTTCGCTGGGAATCACGGCAGCCGCTGCGGTCACGGGCGCGGTGCTCTTCGTCGCGGACCGACGATCGAGCGCGCGCGTTCGCATCGGCGTGGGTCCGGCATCGATCGGTGTCGCGGGGGCGTTCTGATGCGCACCGAGATCTATCGTTCGTGCGCTCTCGTACTCGTTGTCATGGCGGCCGTCGGAATTACCGGATGCTGGGATTGGCAGCGATTCGAACCACTCCAGTCGCGTGACGGCGGGCTCGAAGCGGGCCGCGATGCAGCGACGGACTCGATGCTCGATGCGAGCGACGCGACGTTCGATGCGTTCGACGCGGCGCCCCGTTGCGGCGCCGACGGAATGGCCTGCTGCGCGGATGGCGGAACTGTCTCGTGCGCGCGTGGGCTCGCATGCATCGCGATGCACTGCACCGCTTGTCCATCGGGACTCCTCGCGTGCAACGACGCGTGCGTCGATTCGACGAGCGATCCCGCTCACTGCGGATCGTGCAGTACGCAGTGCGCTACCTCCGAAGTTTGCGCAGCGGGCGTGTGTTCGGCGCCGCCTCCCCCGAACGACACGCGCGACCGCGCGACTGTCATCGACACCACGACGAGCAACACACTTCTCACGGCCGACACCGCGGGTGCTCACCACGACGCCACCGGCCCGTGCGCCTGCGCGAACGGACGCGATGTCTTCTTCGTATTCACCCTCGCCCGCCCCGAGATCGTGTACGCCGACACGTTCGGATCGTCGTTCGACACAGCGTTATTTCTTCAAGACGCACTGGGGAACGACGTCGTCGATTCACATCTCCAAGGCGGAGCGACATGCAACAACCGCAACGCCAACGGTTGCAGCACCAGTCCGGGCAGTGTCGTCACCGCGAAACTCTTCGACGGCACGTACTATCTCGTGCTCTCCGGCTGCGCCGCGGGACGGGGGCGCATCCGCTTCCAACATCTCCCGGCGGGATCCGGCGCACACGCGCGGCTGCCATCGATGCCCGGTGCGACGCAGCAGATCACCGGGACGCTCGCCGGCACCGGCACGATCGAGAGCACCTGCTGCTCGGACGGGCCCGAGGACACGTACTGGTGGACGACGTGCCCCGACGCCCAGACGCTCACCTTGCACGCGAGCACCTGTGGCACGGCCGCTTTCAATACGGAACTCGACCAGCGCTCCGCCGGTCGCGCGGTCGTCGGCGTGTGCAACGACGATGCGTGCGGGCAGCAGTCGCAGCTCGATGCGTCCATCCCTTCCGGCGCCGGGCTCCACACGCTCTACGTCGACAGCTGCTCGGATGCCGGCGCTGGCGACTACGCGCTGAACGTGACGTTCGGATCGTGCGCATCCGGGACGCTGTGCTCGGCCCGATGCATGGATTTGCAAAGCGACCCTATGCACTGCGGTGCATGCACCATGCAGTGTCCGCTGATCGGCGCGAACACGGTCCCGAGATGTACCGCAGGGACATGTGGATTCTCGTGCATGGCAGGATTCGGCGACTGCACTGGCGACCCGCTCGATGGATGCGAAGCAACGCTGGACACCATCGATCACTGCGGCGCGTGCATCCCTTGCTCGACGGCGAATTGCACGCCGAGTTGCGCCGCCGGTGTGTGTGCCGTCGCGTGCAACGCGGGCTACGGCGATTGCGACGGACGCGCGTCGACGGGATGCGAGGTCAATCTCCAGACGAACGACTCGAATTGCGGTGTCTGTGGACGCCGGTGCAACGGCAATCGCCACTGCGTCAACGGCGTCTGCATTTAGCGACTCGCAGCGTGCGCAGGTCACATGAAGTTCGGCGTATGAAGCGCGGACAACCGGTCCGCCTGCTCCGGCGTGAAACCGGCGTGAAGAAGGCGCTTCACCCGCGCCTCGTGCATCGTCGTCACCAGTTCGCGAAAGGCTTCGTCACCGCGACGCAATGAACCGGCATCGATGCCACGCGCGGCGAGCACGATCAACGCATCTTGAATCGGCGCCGGGACACCCGACACACCGTGAAGGCTCGCGGCCCGTCGTCGCACTGCGTCTTCCAGTCGACCGAAGAGCTGCGAATCGTGTGCGAGCGCGTGTCGCACGTGCGCGAGTCCGAAGTGCACGTGGCGCGACTCGTCGTTGCGCGCACGTCGCGCGATGTCGGCAGTGGGTTCATCGGGGGCGTGCTGCTCGATGAAACGCAACAGGTCGAGGAACGTCCCCTCGCCCAATACCGAGAGAAGAAACGCCGCCTCGGTGAAGTCGCCGAGTTCAAGCAGTGAATGCAGCGAACGCGACGTCGTGGCCGACGAGATACCCGCGCCACCGCCACCGATGCGCGCGCGTTTCATGAACACGTCGATGTGTCGCGCTTCGTCGGCGAGTTGCGTCGCGAGGAACATCGCGACTTCGGCGTACGCGGGGTGGATCCGCGCGATGAATTGTGATGGCACGTACAGTGCGGAGAGTTCGTTCTCCGCGAGGAACGTCATGATCTGCCCGACCGCACGCTCGAGCGCGTCTGGCAGCGGTCGGATCCGATCCCATGCGATGTCGCGTGAACCGTCCCACTGCGCAGACACCGCTTGATCGTACAGATGCGCGACATCGGGCGGCGCGACGTGGGCTCGATCCACCA
Source organism: uncultured Myxococcales bacterium (assembly GCA_966212315.1). Classification (GTDB taxonomy): domain Bacteria; phylum Myxococcota_A; class Polyangia; order Polyangiales; genus CBIHQZ01. Next base: position 2,627 of record CBIHQZ010000412.1, on the reverse strand, counting down.
GCGCGAACGGATACAACGGCCCGCCGGGTTCGACGCGTGCACCACGCGGCGCGAAGCCGGTCGACGAATCGGCGCGCTCCGGGAATGGCACGGCCATGACGACATCCGCCGTCGCCACGCGTCCGTCGCGCGGCGCGAGGCCGACGTTCCATTCACGATCACCTCGCGGCATGGAGAGCATGCCGCGCGTGACGATGTGCCGATCGCGACCGTCGGAGAGTGTTTCGCATCCGTCGTAGCGATGGCGTTCGACACGGCACCACGCCGGAAGATCTTCGCGCACCGAGCGCGACGACGAGATCACGGCCACGGCGCCGCCCGCGTCCACCAGGTCGAGAGCAGGACGGAGCAACGCCAGGAACCCGCCTCCGAACGGCAGGTCCCCGGCATCGAGCGCGACGGCGCCGTGAGCGTTCACGCGAGGTACATCAGGGCGACCAGTAGCCTTGCGCATCGAGCGCATCGCGCAGCGACTGATAGCCTTCTTCGCGAGGCGGCATCCATTCCTTGAGACCTTCGAGTTCGAGGATCCGCCGGTGCGCGGGGACGTCCCACTTCATCGCGAAGAGCGCGCGTTGGAACGCATCGATCTTCGCCTTCGGAAGTGTCGCGAGCGCATCGAACATGCAGTGATCGAAACCGGGCGTGGTCCACAGCACTTCGACGCGCGATGGATCGACGCGCCCCGCGGCCTGTTCCGCGACCCAGACCAGATCGCCCACCGTGCCGGCCTGCGCGCCGCCGTCGTGAAGGGCCGCGAGGACATCGATCTCGCTCGTGCCGGTATCGCCGTGCTTCCCGAGATCGGTGTCGAACGGAAGGAGCCGCAGCGTCGCGACGTCGACCCCTTCCTTCGCGAGAAAGTGCAACGGCAGGATTCGCGCTTGCGTGGAGTCACGGCTCCCGACGGCCACCGTCTTCCCCGCGAGGTCTTTCAGCGCGTGAATCCCCGCGTCCTTGCGAACGAGAATCTTCGCGCGGAAGTCGCGATCCGAGTCGCGCATGCCGAGCGAGAGCGACGTGCCTTCGGTGCGGCGCTGCACTCGCACGTGCGCGAGCGGTGTGTTCCAAGCGATGTCCACGTGGCCGCGAAGTAGCGACTCGACCTGGCGCTCGTAATTGGAGAACAGCGCGAAGTCCATCGCGACGCCCTCCCCCCGAAAATACTCGCGGATGCCTTCCCAGATGCTGACCACCTTGGGGTCGTAGGCCACCGCGCCGATGAGAATCGTTTCGTCGTTCATGACGTTGTTCCTCGGTGTCGCTGTCGCGCTCAAAAGAGCGGGAGTCCGGTGAGGGCCTTGCCGACGAAGTCCTGGAGATGATCAACCGTCGGCGCCATCACCCAGCCGGCACGCGCATCGCGGAACAACCGCTCGACCGGAAGATGCTTCGAGAACGCGGCACCGCCGCAGGTCTTCATCGCGAGGTCGGTGACTTCGACCGCGCCTTCGAGCGAGCCGAGTCGCGATTGCAGAACGAAGAGCGGCGTCGTCGGCGACGGCTTTTCGATTTCGCCCAGCGTGTACCCGAGCAATGCGCGCGATTGCTCGGTGCGAACGCTCATCTGCGCGAGACGCGCACGCAGGTTCGGAAGATCGCGAAGCGCGCTCGCGGTATGTTCGAACGACGTGCCCTGCAGATGCTCCGCAGTCGCAGCAATCGACGCGCGGCAGATCCCGTTCGACATCGCCGCGGTGCCGATCGCGAACCAGGGAAGAATCACTTCGAGCATCATCGGTGCCCCGGCTCCGAGGTCGGTGAGCAGGTCGCCCTTCACGATCGCGAGGTTCTCGATCGTCACCGGTGACGAGTCGTTGCCGCGCAGTCCGAGCCCGTCGAACGACTTGTCGACGCGGATTCCGGGCGAGCCTTTGCGTGCGATGTAGATCGTCGACTCGAGCGGCGATGCGGCGCCCGGCTTCTGCGCGCTCGCAATGTACGAGTCCGCGCGCGACGCCGACGTGATCCAGGACTTGTGCGCGTTGGTCGTGAACCCGTCGCCGTTGTTCGCGAGCTTCGACACCGGTGCCCAGAATTGCGAGCGCGAGCCCCTCTCCGAGAGTGCGAGGGTGCTCAGGTGCTGTCCGCCCGCGATCGCGCGGAGCACGTCGTCGCGACCCGCGAGCGAGCCGGCGGAGATCGCCTGCTGCGCGGTCACGTGCATCACGAAGATCATCGCCGACGACGAGCAGCACTGCGCGAGTTCCTCGACCACCGCGACGAACGCGCGCGGACCGAGACCGAGTCCGCCGAGGTCGGTCGGCACGCACAGACCGAGCAGGCCTTTCTTCGCGAGTGCGGCGATCGTTTCTTCTGGGAAGCGGGCGTTCGTGTCGACATCGGCCGCGTGCTTCGCGGCGACGGTTCGAGCGATCGTGTTCGCGATGGTGGCGACCTTCTGCGAGGCTTCATCGAGACCATAGACATGGGGCATGGAACGGACTCCTGCGAGCCGATGCGCGCGGCACGTCACAGCGTGGCGCGGCAGGGCACTGCGTAAACAAACGGTTGTCGGAACGGAACTCAGCGAATCGGCACGCGATCGAATCGAGGGCGTCACGTGAAGCCCGATCCAACGAGTCGCGGCGGCTGGCGTCCGGATGTTCCCCGCACGCATCGGAAGT
>CBIHQZ010000411.1:0-6302 GCA_966212315.1 uncultured Myxococcales bacterium | reverse complement strand
AGTTCGCATTGCGCCGGAGCGAGCCGAAGCGTTGCTCGCACTCGCCGCCGAACGCGCGCGCGAGGGGCATGGCGACCTTGCCGCCGCGGAGTGGGCGCTCGAACTGCTCTACGCGCGAGCGCGTGAACGCGGCGATGCGAATGCCGCGTCGAAGTGGCTGGACGAGGAGATCTCGATCGCACTGCGCAACGAAGCCGACGACGCTCGGCTTCACGCGCTCGGTGCGCGCGCACGTTCGAACGCGATGGACCTACCGCAGGCGGCACGGGTGTACGAAGCGCTACACGCGCGGGCTCGCACCGATCACGCGGCGTGGGGGCCGTTGCTCGAGACGTATCGCGCCATGGGCGATCTCGAAGGCGTCGAGCGCACGATCAAGACCGTCGAGGATCACGTGTGGGACGATGCGCAGCGCAATCGACTCCGCATCGAACGCGCGCGCATCTTGTTGGACCACTCCGATCGCGTCGGCGAAGCGCTGTCGGCGTTGCGGTACGTGCTCGGCGACGAGCCCGATCATCCCGAAGCGTCGGAACTCCTCCGAGAAGCACTCCGTCGGTCCGGACGAGCGGACGAGTACGTCGCGCTGCTCCGGCAACAACTCGACCGCGCGTGGAAGGCACTCGAGCGCGATCGCATTCTCTCGCTCTCGCGCGAACTGGCGCCGCTCGTCGAAGCCGACGATCCGGCAACGGCGATCGAGATCTATCGAACCGCTTCCGAATGCGCGCCCGACGACGCGGATTTGATCGAACGGTTGTTGCGTCTGTATCCGGCCGATGCGATCGACCCGCGCCGCGCCGACGCGCTCGAGCGAAAACTCGCGCTGGCATCGAACGCCGATGCGCCGAACGTAGCGCTCGAACTCGGCACTCTCCGCCGCGCGCTGAACGATCCGAACAACGCGGCGCGCGCCCTCGAGACCGGTCTCCGCGCTGCACCGGGACATGCTGCACTGACAGAACAACTCGAGGCGATCTACCGCGCGGAGTCGTCGTGGCGTGAACTGGCCGCGCTATTCGAACGCGATGCCGAATCACGCGAGTCGCCGCGTCAGGCTGTGACCCGGTTGCGCGAAGCGGCAACGCTGCGACGAGAGCGATTGCGCGATGTGCCCGGCGCTGCCGCGACGCTCAAGCGTGCTCGCGCGCTCACGCCGGCCGACCTCGATCTGCTCGCGGAGTACACCGATGCCTTGCGTGATGCGGGCGATCCGGCGACCGCGGTGGTAGAGATCGGAACGGCGATCGCGCGCGGTATTCCCGATCCGCAGGTCCATGCCGGATTGCTGGTGCGACGTGCTGCGATGCAATCCGCCGCGGGCCGAGACGACGCGGCTCTCGCGGATCTCGAGAAGGCATTCGCGCTCGCGCCGGATGCAGCAGGCGACCCGCTCTGCGCATTGCTCGAATCGAGACGCACCGCGGCCGCAGCGCGCGGCGACGATGCGACGGTCGGTGCGATCGCGGTTCAACTCGCACAGGTGCTCGTGCGGCGCGGCGATTCGTCGGGAGCCGCAGCGGCGCTCGATCGAAGGCTCGCGACCTCGCCCCGCGATGTCGGTGCGTTGCGCGCTCTCGTGCGCATCCATGCGGGCGCGGAACGATGGCGCGAGGCGGCCGCAGCTGCCACGCAGCGCATCGCGGTGGAGTCGGGAGCCGGCGTGGTGGAGGCCGCCGTGGAACTCGCGGACGCGTGCGAAAAACTGGGCCGGCCGGCGGAAGCACGGACCGGACTCGAAGCAGCGCTGCGAACTCATCCACGCGACGAAGTGATCCGTTCGCGGCTCTCTGCGCTGTACGACGCAGCCGGAGATCATCGTGGGGTCGCGACCCTGTCCCTCGCGGCCGTCGACGGTGCGCGCGACGACGCCGAGCGTTTCAAACTCCTCGTGCGCGCTGGCGACACGCTGCTGCGTGCGGCGAAAGACCCAGCGGCCGCGCTCGAACCGCTCGAACGCGCGTGGAAACTGAAACCCACCGATCTCGAAGCGGCCGTGCTGCTCGCCGATGCGTTGCGCGCGCTCCGACGCGGAACAGAATCCGAAGGCGTGCTGCGACAGGCTGTCGACGCCGCGAAAGGGAGACGTTCGCGCGATCTCGGGCAGGTTCAACTGCGACTCGCACACATGGCGCGCGACACGGGCGATGGTCGCGGCGCGATGACATGGCTCGTCTCGGCACTCGAGAGCGACTTTCAGAACGCGCAGATCGCGTCGGACCTTGCGGACGCGGCCATGGCGCTCGGCGAAGACGAGACTGCACTTCGTGCGTTGCGCGCGATTGCGCTGATGAAGAATCCGGCGCCGATGTCCCGCGCGATCGCGTTTTCGCGGCAAGGCATCATCGCGGGCAAGCAAGGCGACAAGAAGAAGGCCGCGTTCTTCGCGCGCAAGGCGCTGCTGGAAGATCCGCAGCTCGTCGAAGCCCAGGAACTGCTGAAGCGTTCGGAGTGAACGATCAGCGCGTCGTCACGTTTCCCAGCCAGAGATCTCCGTTCCACAACCCGCGCGTCACGACGATTCCGTCGTTGGCGAACGCGACCCCCGTCACCTGCTCGCCGCCGGATTGATAACGGCCGACGAGGCGACCGCTCGCGACATCGATGACGAACACCTGGCGCGCGAGATCGGTGAGCGCTGCACGAGAACCATCCGCCGAGAAGGCGACCGCGGAATACGTCCCGCGCGGAACATCGCGCGAGAGCAGCCGGTCAGCCCCCGTCGCGAGCACGCGAACATGCGGCAATCCCACGATGTCCGTGCCGTCATACGCGGTGTACGCGAGCAGGCCGTTCGGCGACATCGACGGTCGCCCGGTATGTGGGGGCAGTACGGGGCGAGGCGATTCGTTGCGGTCCACGAGTGAAATGCTCATCACGCGTGACACGTCGCCAACGCGCGCTTCGTAGTAGATGTGCGTGCCGTCCGCGGCGAAGGTCGGATAGGTGTCGCTCGACTCGTGCGTGACTTCGCGCGCCGGTTCGCTGCCGTGCACCGCAGCCACCGCGATGCCGTGCGCCCCGCGCGAGAACGCGATCTGCGCGCCGTCGCGCGAAGCCGCCGGGACGGCCGCATCGATGGAGCCTTCGACAGGACGTGCCGGTTGCCGCGACGAGCGATCGACGATCCACAATTCGTTCTGGCCTCGACGGTCGGAAACCACGGCAAGCAGCGAGGTCCCCGGCACCGCGGCGATCTTCATGTCGGCCCAGTCGCGTTCGGGCATCCGCTGATCGAAGCGCATCGAGCCGTCGTGCTGAGCAGCGAGCAGACCGAGGTCCGAGTGCGAGCCGCAGTTCGACCACACCGCGCGATCGCCTCGCGGCGAGAATCGGAAACCCTTGATGGCATGGACGCCCGGCGCTTCGAGCACGCGCGGCGGCGTGCCGTCGACAGGCACGTCCCACAATTGCGTCTGCCGTTCGGTCGAGACTCTCGCGACGATCACCGACTGCCGATCGGGCGCGAGTTCGATCACTTCCTCGACGACCGCGTCCCACTCGTGCGCGACGTTGTGACCTTCGCGATCGTACCAACGCAGCCGACCGAGTTCGCCGCCCAACGTGGTGAGCGCGCGCGCGAGCACGCGGCCGTCACCGAGATCGAGCAAGCCTCCGAGAGCCTCGCCAGGTGGCGGACTCAACGTGGCCAGCGATGCTCCAGTCGCGACATCGAAACAACCGGGCCCCGCTGCAGCGCCGCCCCACACGCAACGACCGTCGATCGTGAAGCGCGGACGTACGTTTCCTTCGCCGATCGCACGAGGCGCGCCGCTGCCGTCGAAGGCCATGATCTCGGTGCGCACGCTCGAACCGGCGCGTGCGATGTAAGCGACCGTTCGACCGTCGGGCGATCGATCCGCGGCGAACTGCCATCCCGATGCGTGCGTGATCGCGCGTCGCGACCCGCTTTCGGTGTCCAGCACGAACACGTGATAGTCGTCGCCATCGGCGCCGTCGTAGATGACGCTCCGACCGTCGGGCGTGAACGAAGGAAACTCTTCGCAGCCTTCGTCGAAAGTGAGTCGGCGCACGCCGTCGATGGAAAACGATCGCAGCACGGGTGCGCGGTTCGGAACGCGCGAATTGGTGACGAGCCGCGGCGGATCGGGATGGCGCGTACGCACGAGGGTCACGCCGCCCGTGATCGCACCGAGAAGCGCGATGCCACCGAGCGCCCACGCGCCGCCACGCGGTGACCGCGGTGCAATCGCATCGGCCGGGCGCACGGTGATCGCGGGGGGCGCGGTACCGAGCGTCGAATCGCGACCACGTTGCGACGCGGCTCGAAGCGATTCCATCAACGGCCCCGATGCCGCGGTCGCAGCAAGCGCGACTTCTTCTTCGTCGATCGGCGGCGGCGGCACGAGCGTGCGCGATGCCGTTGCCCCGGCCGCCTCGAGCAACGCGTCCATCGTCTCGAAACGCGCCGCGGGATCCTTGGCGAGCGCTCGATCGATCGCGCGACCCATTCGTTCGGAGACCGTCGGAACGAGCGTACCGAGTGGCGGCGCTTCTTCGAACAACGCGCCCGAGATCAACGCCGACGCGTCTTCGCCGCCGCTCCAGGGCATTTTCGCCGCCAGCACTTCGAACGCCATCACCGCCCACGCAAACTGATCCGATCGCGAGTCCGATTCGCCGCGCAGCATCAGTTCGGGCGGCATGTACCCGGGCGTTCCGACGAACGCGCCGTTCTCGATCGTTCCGACGATCGTTGCTCGCAGTTCGGCCGGAAGCTCACCACGTGCGACCGCGCCCGGTGGGATCGACGCACGCTTCGCCTCGCCGAGTTCGATGGCCTGCCGCGCGATGCCGAAATCGAGCACCTTCACGACGCCGTCGTTCCGCACCATCACGTTCTCGGGCTTGATATCGCGGTGCACGAGCCCGGCACGGTGCGCGGCGGAGAGCGCGCGGGCGACGTCGGCCAGCCACTGCGCGCGCATCTCGATCGGGACTTCGGAGTTCACGTACGAACGGAGTGACCGGCCGAGCACGTGCTCCATCACGATGTACGCGACGCCGTCGTTCTCACCTACATCGAAGATCGAGACGACGTTGGGGTGATCGAGGGCAGCGGCCATTCGCGCTTCGCGGAGCACGCGTTCCAACGCTTCGTGCTGCCGCGTTGCGTCGCGCGTGACGTCGGACGCGTGCAAGAGCTTGAGCGCCACACGACGCCGCAAGAGTTCGTCGAGCGCACGGTACACCTGACCCATGCCGCCGCTTCCGAGCGACGACTCGATCAGGTAGCGACCAATCCGGTCTCCCGCCTTTACCGATGCCACGCAGACGCCACGGTACGCAGGACGTGGCGCAGTGTCGACTCGATCGCGCGATGCGAAGCTCGTTCGCGGAGGGGACACCGCTGTGACACACGCCGAGACCCGTTCGACCGTATTCCCCGCGCGCGCCTTCGGTGCGCCGGCCTCGCTGGATGCGCTCGCATCCCGCGCGCCGAGTGAGTTGCTCGCGCTCTATCGCGATGCACGCGTGCCCCGCTTGCAGGAAGTCACGGGCCAGCTTCGCGGACGACTCCTCGCGGTTCCACGACTCCCGCCGCGCATCGCGAGAGTCGTCGACCGGCTTGCGTCATCGGATCGGTTTCCCTGGCGCGGCAAGACCTTCACCCACGACGACGACGAACGCGGGGACGGCGTGAACCGCGTGTTCGTCGACCGCGCCGAGCTGTTCCGGTTCACCACTTCCATCGGACGATCGCGAGCGGGCGACTTCGATGCCGTACAGCTCGACTACGACCATCCGCAGAACCCGTTCTTCATCCGCGCCATCAAGGACGAGATCCGCGAAGTCGCGCCGGGTCTGTTCCTCGGTCAGGCATACGTCACCGTGCGCGGCGTTCCGTACCTCGCGCTCTACTTCGCGCTCGAACACCCGGCGCGCTGAACGCTCATCGCGACGCGAGCAAGCTCAACACCGTGACCAACAATCCGACGGTCGCGAGAGACACTGCGATGCGAGTGCCACGCACTGCGGGCGGAACGCGAAACACCACCAGTACATCGCCAGGGTCGCCCGTACCGCGATACGGATCGCCGGCCTCTCGCGGCGCGGAGCCTTCGCCGCTCAATCGCAGCTCCGAACGGTCGCGCACCATCCACGGGACCCGCACCTGCTTCGTGCCGTTCGGCGTCGCAACGTCGATCGATCCACCGAACAACCCGCGGCGGGTGTCGACCACTGCTTCGACCAGCGCGTCGTTCGCTCGTCGGTCGATGCCCTGCGCCTCGCCGATTTCGATTGCGAGAAAGAGATCCCCCGGCTCTCCGCCGAGGCCT
>CBIHQZ010000410.1:0-6303 GCA_966212315.1 uncultured Myxococcales bacterium | reverse complement strand
TCAGCGACCTCACCCGTGACCTGAGCGAACTGTTGCCGGGCATCGTCGCGTCGCATTGCGTTTGTCCGAGCGTGCCGTCGCTTCCGTCGTACGCGGTCGCCCCCGTTGCGCGTCCGCCGCGTCCCGCACTCGCGCCGCCGCCCGCGGTCACGCCCGAGCAATCGCGCTCGTTCGCGAAGGCCGCACCGAGCGCGCCACCCGCGCCGCCTGCGAAGCCGCCGCCGCCCGAACCGTAGCCGCGATAGCCGGTGAACACGCCGCCGCCGCCGCCGTATTGCGCGGGCTGTGCCGTGTACAAGAGCGAGCGTGAATCACTGCGCGTGATGCACTCGGTCGGTGCGAGCACGGTACAAGTGCCCGGCGTGCCCATCACGGGCGGTCCGTTCGGTCCCGTCGCCCCCGAGTTGAACTCGCAGTTCGCCGTCGGGAACGCGGCCGATCGCACTTCGCCGGTGTACCCACCGGTGCCCGCGCGTCCGAGCTGCGTGCTGCGCGATGCGACGATCGCTTGCGTCCCCGGCCCGCCCGACACGTCGATGGTGCCGTCGATCTGAATGTGTCCGGTCGCGCGAAGATCGAGCGTCCCTGCGTTCGCGCCCGCACCCGCCACGTACACCACCGCGCCGGCCGGCACCGTGATGGTCGTGAAGTTGTGGATGCCGGGCGTGAGGTAGGTGGGATTCACCGTCGGGAAGAACGCGCCTTCGCTGCCGGTGCTCGGCGGCGCGCACACGGCGTTCACGCACGTGAGCCCGCCCGCGCACGCGATGCCGCAGCCGCCGCAATTGCGCGGATCGCTCTGCGTGTTCGACTCGCAGCCGTTGCTGTTCACACCGTCGCAGTTCGAGAAGCCCGCGTTGCACGATGCGATCGCGCACATGTTGGCGGAGCACGAACTGGTCGCGTTCGCGAGCGCGCACGCGCGGCCGCACGCGCCGCAGTTCGCCGGGTCACTGCTGGTGTCGATGCATCCCGACGGGCAGCAGGTCTGCGACGAGGCGCACGCCGGTCCGCCGTTGCAGGTCGGCACCGTGCATCGACCGCGGATGCACATTCCGCCCGCCGGACAGACGTTGCCGCACATGCCGCACGACGAGGTCGAATCGAGTCGCGATTCGCAGCCGTTCGCGAACGAGCCGTCGCAATCGCCGAAGCCCGGGTTGCAAATGATCCCGCACGTTCCGCCGTTGCACGTCGCGTTCGCGTTCGCACCCGCAGGACACGCGATGCCGCAGCCGCCGCAGTTGTTCACGTCGCTGGTGGTGAACACGCAGGTCGATCCGCAGCACGTGCTGTTCGCATCACAGGCGCCGCCGGAGCCGCAGCCGCCGCCGCTGCAGAAGCCGTTGATGCACATCTGACCCGAGGCGCAGCGAATGTCGCAGCCGCCGCAGTTGTTCAAGTCGCTGCCGAGCGTGACGCACACGCCGCCGCAGTTCGTCTGCCCGCCCGGGCACACCATCACGCCGCAAACGCCCGACCCGCCGTCGTTCGACGAGCAGCACGCGCCACCCATGCAGAAGGGAGTGTCGACGCTGCACCGCACGTTGCATCCGCCGCAGTTCGCCGGGTCGACGGTGATGTCGAGGCAGCGACCCGCGCAGCACGCCTGTCCGGTACCGCACGGCACCGCCGGGCAGGTCGCGCCCGCGCGACACACGCCGTTGATGCAGCTGGAGCCAGCGCCGCATCGATTGTTGCAGCCGCCGCAGTTGTTCGAATCGCTCGCGAGGTTCGCTTCGCAGCCGTTGGCCACCGCGCCGTCGCAGTTGCCGAAGCCGCGCGCGCAGGCCGCGATGCCGCACATTCCGCCCGCACACGACGACGATGCATTCGGCGCGCTGCACACGTTGCCGCACGCGCCGCAGTTGCTGGGATCACTCGCCGTGATCGCGCAGAACGCGCCGCAGCATTGCGTTCCACCGGGGCACGGCGTTCCGCCCCCGCATTCGGGCACGCACAATCCGGCCGAGCACGCGCGACCCGCGCCGCACGCGCGGCCGCACGCGCCGCAGTTCGCACGATCGGTCTGCAGATCGCTCTCGCAGCCGTTCATCGCGAGACCGTCGCAGTCGCCGAACCCACGCGCGCAATTCGCCACCACGCAACGCGCACTCACGCACGCCGCCGCGCCGTTCGCGATCGGGTTGCACGCGATGCCGCAGCCGCCGCAGTTGTTCGGATCGCTTCCGGTGGGCGTACAGGCCGAGGCACAACACGTCCGCCCCGCGCCGCAATCGGTGCTCGTGCAGCCGGTCGGCACGCACGCGCCAGCCGAGCACGCTTCGTCCGCACCGCACTGACGGCCACACGCGCCGCAGTTCCCGGGATCGACGGTGAGGTTGGCTTCGCAGCCGGTGTCGAGACGTCCATCGCAGTTGGCGAAGCCGGGGTCGCAACGTCCGATGCCGCACGCCGCGCCCGCACACGCCGGCGTTCCGTTGATCACCGCAGCGCACGCGATTCCGCAACCGCCGCAGTTGGCGGGATCGGTCGCAACGTCGGCGCACAGCGCGTCGCAACACGCATCGCCGTTGGGACACATGCCCATGCACGGCCGCGTGCAACGGAAGTTCTGACAGAGCGCGCCGCGGCCGGGGCAGTCGGTGGCCATCAAGCACTCGACGCATTCGTGCGTGTCCTGTCGACAGTGCGGATTCGCTCCGCCGCAATCGCGGTCTGTTCGGCAGCCCGGCACGCAGCGATGGATCGCGCCGTCGCAGATCGTTCCCGCCGCGCAGTTGTCGGGCGCGGTGAGGCACTCGACGCATACCGCGGTCGTCGTGTCGCACACCGGCGTCGCTGGCGTTCCCGCGCAATCGGTGTTGCTGCGGCAGCCAGTCGGGATCGGCACGTCGGTGACATCGCGATCGGTCGGCACGTCGCGAACGTCGGCGCCGTCGATCGGGATCACCGGGACGTCTTCGCCGACTTCGAGCGGGGTCCGTGAACCGCATCCGACGATCGAGAGTGCGGCGAGCAAGGCGACGAGAAGGGAAGAACGAGTGGGCATCGAAACCTCGGTAGGCCGCGAGGGTACCCTCGGCGCAGCGCGACCGCACGAGAATGGCAGCGCGATTCGCGTGCAGGGACGCAGGTTCGCGCATAGGATCGCCGCGTCATTCGCGGCTCGTTCTTCGACACGCGGCGGATGCGAAGGAGTGTTCGGGAGATGAGCGCTGAGCGCACTGGCCGCCTGGAGAAGCTTCGTGAACTGACGCATCGATTCCTCGACGACTCGACCGACGACGCGGAGAACGCCGCGTTGATCGAATCGGCATTCCTGATGGCGGCCGCGGACGGGCAGTTCGGCAACGCAGAACAGGATGAGTTCGCGGAAGCGCTTCAGTTCCTCAGCGGCGGAAAGCTGTCGATCGACCAGATCGACGCCATTCTCGACGAGCTGATCGACACCCTCCGCAAAGACGGATGGGAAGCGCGGATCGCGCATGTCGCGCGCTCGATGCCCGACCCGGCGGCGCGGCGGAATGCCTATCGCGTCGCGGCAGGTATCTCGTTTGCCGATGGCACGATCCAGCCCGAGGAAGAGCGATTGTTCGGCCTGCTGGGCGAGGCGTTCGAGATCAGCGGTGACGAAGCGACCGAGATTCTCCGTGAAGTGCGCGACGCGATGTTCCCGCGGGAGAGCGCGCCGTGAAGAGCACTTTGCGACGCGGCGCAGCAGGCGGCGTGCTGGTGGTCGGGGTCGCGATGCTGATCGCAGGATGCCGCTGCGGAACGACCGCGAACGGCCCTGGCGCGCCGAGCGGTCGGGAACAACAGGCGGAAAGCCTTCACGACGCGGCCGTTCGGCCGAGCGCGAGCCCGGCGGGTGCCACGCCGTCGCGGTTCGGCGCGCGCGTCAATTCGCGATTGCTCCAAGGATTGAACGCCGGCGACGGGTCTGACGCAGCGACCGACGCGCACTGAAAATAGTCAGCGCGTTCGAATCACGGTCACGAACCGGCGCGACGTCGCCACCGAGGGGGTTGTGATGGATTCGAAATCGATGCGGGCGATGATTCCGGGGGCGCTCATCCTGACAGGGATGGCCTCGGTCGGTCTTGGCGCGGGCTATCTCGCGCGGCGGGCTTCGCGCGAGCAGCCTGCCGTGACGCCCGATGCGCCGCGCGGGCGCACGACGCGGAGTGCGTTGAGCGGGGAATCGCTGCCCCACGACGCGCCTGCCGCGCAGCGATGCGGCGACGTCGGCCCGGTGGTTCCGGGGCGAAACACGCAGGGCGGCACCGTCGCAGTGTCACCGATGCAGGACATGGTCGCGGTGGTCGATGCCGATCGCGACGTGCTCGAACTCCTCGCGGTCGCGCCGGAAGGGCTGCAGCGCGTGCGATCGGTGCGCACCGGATCGATGCCCACGCAGGCTGTGTTCTCGTCGGACGGGCGCGTCTTCGTGACCGAGCGCGGGCAACATCGCGTGTCGGTGTATCGCGCGGTGAGCGGCGAGCGACTCTGTTCGACCGACGTCGCGGACGAGCCGATCGGCATCGCGCTCGCACCCGACGAACGAAGCATTTTGGTGACGTCGGGCGTGAGCGCGAAGCTCACCGCGATCGACACTTCCAACTTCACCGAGCGATTCCGGGTCGACGCAGGGCGCGCGCCGCGTGGTGTGGTGGTTACGCCCGATGGTCGACGCGCGTTCGTGTCGCACGTCGCGGGCGAGCCGTTGACCGCATTCGATCTCGACGAACACGGAGCGCGCGCACACGCGATCCCCGCGATACCGATCGCGGGCGATGGCCTTCCGAGTACGCCGATCGCGGCCGTCGCAGGAATGGGGATGCGCGGTGAGAGCACGCTCGCAATCGCGAACACCGGCGTCGCGATCCCGCTCCCGTCGCAAGCGCATGCAGTGGTGTTCGATCCGCAACGGCAGCAGGTGCTGGTGCCGTTCATGGTGAATCGCACCGGGCGCGAAGTGCCGGCAGTCGCGCGCCAGGATTCCTACGGCGCGGGCTCGGTCGATCCACAGGCGAACGAGAAGGTGTCGTTCGCGCTCGCGCAGTTCGACATCGCGACCGATCGATGGACGCGCGTCGACGTGCGTCCGTCGCGCACGCAGCTCACGCGCGAAACGGCGGGACTCGGTGTGCTGTCGTTCGGCGAAGGGATGCATCGCGGCCCGTCACCGCGGCGAGTCGTGTCCGACGCAGTGCGCATTCCGAGCGCGGCCACGCTCTCGGCCGACGGATCGCAGATCGAGATCGCTTCGACGGGCACCGATCGCGTGGTGTCGTTCACGATTCCCGGGGCCGCCCCCACGAACGACGCGCTCGGCATGTCGGACGTTGCGACGGAACGCTCCGCGCGACGCGGCCTGCCCGCACAACAGGTAGCGACCGCCGCGCCGGTGGAGACACTCGATGCGCCGACGGGTCTCGTGGCCTTGCGCGATGGACGCCACGTCGTGTTCTCGCTCGTCGAGCACGCGATCGAAGTGCGCAACCCGGGTGCGGCCGCGGCGACGCGCATCGTTCTCGGCGAAGATCCCCTCCCCGCCGATGTCGCGCGCGGACGTCGATTGTTTCTCGCAGCGGACGATGCGCGACTGTCGTCCGGTGGAATGTCGTGCGGTGGATGTCATCCCGACGGCGCAGACGACGGGCTCGTATGGTTCCTTCAACGCGGCCCGCGACAGACTCCGACATTGCCGGGGCGATTGACGCCGCCGTTCAACTGGAACGGTTCGGCATGGACGATGGAAGAGAACGTGGCGCAGACCGTTCGCCGACTCGGCGGGACCGGTCTTCCGATGAGCGACGTCGACGCACTCTCGGCCTACGTCATCCGCGGCACGCGTGAGCCGATGCGCGTCTCGCACGCGCTGAACGAAGCCGAGCAGCGCGGGCACGAACTGTTCGCGGGAAGCGCCGCGTGTGCGACCTGCCACGACCCGATGCGCAACTTCACCGACGGGCAGCCGCACGAACTCGGCGGCCTCGGTCCCGACGAAGGCGAGCCGCGTTTCGACACGCCGTCGCTGCGCATGGTCGGCTCGACCGCGCCGTACTTCCACGATGGTCGCTATGCGACGATCGAAGCGCTGTTGCGCGATCCGACCCATCGCATGGGACGCGTCGAGCAACTCACGCCGGGCGATGTCGATGCGCTGAGCTCGTATCTGCGGACGCTGTAGATCCGAAGGGCATTCCCCATCGGGCTGTGGTGGCACGTCGTGACGTGCCGGAGCCACACGCACGCACCGAACCCCTACCAACCGCACGCGGACTCGCTCGAAGCACGCATCGCGGCGATCGCTACCGCGACGCGAAGTACGCGACG
>CBIHQZ010000409.1:0-6308 GCA_966212315.1 uncultured Myxococcales bacterium | reverse complement strand
AACGCACGAAGCGTCGACCCCTTGTCGCCGGTGATAGACGTACTGCCCTGCGTATCGCAGGCAGCCAGAGCCGGTCCCCGCTGGCTTGCCGAGGTCGATCGCAAGGTCGAAGCCGATTACTCGGCCCGCATCGAGCGGCCACGCGGCGAGCCCGAGGTCGGAGGCCTGGACGAAGAGTTCGGCCACGTATCCGTCCGATGTGGCGACCGAGAGAAAGTGCGGCGATGCGATCGACGCGACGTGCGCGCGATTGACCCACACATCGATCTGGTTGACCCGCTCGCTCGCGGAGTTCGGCGCACGCAGGAAGATCTGCCGCGCGCCGGGATCGTCGTAGAGGGGCGCGCTCGGAAAGACGCCATCGCTGTCGAGAAACAATTCGACCGTGTCGCCACAGTACGAATCGTCGGCGGGAAACGGCGGGTAGAGCGCGGTGCGATGGATCACGAAGACGGCGTAGAACCCATCAGGCCGCCATGCGACCGCATACTCGGCACGGAAGTCCGACGGCGGTGTGGATCCGCCGCCGAACGCGCCTTCGAACGGCTGGAGCGTGACCGAGCACTCGGGGATGCCGTCGATCACAGGGGTGGCGGGCATCGCGCCGACGCGATCGCAGGAGGCGAGCGTGGGAGAGCGCGTGCACACCACGTCGGCCGCGTCGCGTTCGATTGCGTCGGGCGTCGCGTTGTCGTCGACCGCGTCGACGGGGGTGCCGAGATCGTTCGGTGCGATGTCGGTCGCATCAGTGCTCGCGTCGAGTAGCGCGGAGTACTGCGTGCGGTCGTACGCGTTACAGCACGCGAGCGAACCGACGACTGCCATGAACGCCGACCGGCGAAGCATTCCTCGCAGGATACGCAGGTCGGATGTTTCTCGCGAGAAACGCGGGGGGCAAGCGCGCTCGCGAATGCCCGCCTCGCCGTCTCGTCGCGATGTACGGCCGCCGGCCTAGTCGCCTTCGTATTCGCAACGCGCGTCGCACGTCTCGAACACGGTGATCTTCTGCAGCGACGGAACCGCCGGCTTCATCTTCGTCCACAACCAGTGCGCGAGGACTTCGCTCGTCGGGTTCTCGAGCCCCGGCACGTCGTTCATGTAGTTGTGATCGATGACGTCGTGGATCTTCTTCCACTCGTCCTGCAGCACGCCGAAGTCGATGAACCATCCGGTCTCGGGATCGACCGGACCGTAGACGGTGACTTCGATCTTGAAGCTGTGCCCATGGAGCCGCTGGCACTTGTGCCCGGGCGGAACCTTCGGGAGTCGATGCGCAGCTTCGAAACGGAACTCGTGCGTGAGGCGGACGTTCATGGGGCTTTCCGGTGTCGTTGGAAGGGGCGGTAACATAGTCGCGGACGACAGCTGGTCGCAATGCTCGATTGCCGCGGAGATTCGGCTGCAATTGCGTGTTGCGCCGACTCGGGTATCGACGCGACTCGGGCACTCCCGGTGGGCGGCGACGGTGCTATGGTTCGGTCATGACACGCGAACCCGAGCCCGTCCTTTGCGACGCGTGCGGGACCGAGATCGACGGCGAACCCGCCGGTCACGGTCTCCTGGTGTTCCCGCGTGGCGACGATGTGCTGCGCGAGGAACCGCCGCTCTGCGAGCGATGCGCGCACGCCATCTCGATGACCGCGCTCGCGCGTTTCGAAATGGAAGAGGAAGACGGTTGATTCGACGGCACGCGACGCGGAGAACGCGATGATGATGTGGCCAGCACGCGCAGCCATTCGACCGGTTCCGAATCACGCGGTCGTTCCGCGTGAGGTGATCGACGCGCTCGAAGCGGAGTTCGCGGAGTCGGACAACCTCGAGAAACGGATCGATCGTGCGTTCGACTCGCTCGACGAACGCCAGCCCGCGCTCGCGGGGTATCTCGCCGAGGAGATCGACGAGCTCGAAGACGACACGGTGCAGGCCCTCGGGCACTTCCTCGGCGTCGCGGTCCACGAGGCGTTCACGGGCGCGTTCGGCAAGCGCGTGCGCGAGATCGACGACGCGAGCGTTGCGGTCGCGCGTGGGTCGCTCGAAGCGGACGAAGACCTTCGCCGCGGATCACCCGACGAAGTGTTCGAGAGCGACGACGTCGTCGCGATGGCGCAGCCGCACATCCTCGCGTTCGTGCGTGAGCAGCTCGATGCCGTGCTCGAGCCCGACGAGGAAGACGCGGAGTCGGGCGAAGTCGACCTCGAGGCTGTGTACAAGGTCTACCGCGCGATCCTCGTCGAGATCGTCGCCCTCAGTCAGGCCGTCGATGGCCCGGCCGGGCGTGCTACTGCGGCGAACTGACCGCGCACTTTCGCAGACCCCTCCCTGCGTCTGACTTCCACCGCGCGCCTCCAGGACGCCCGCACGCAGGCATCGTCCGACGAGGGCAATCATCGGGCTCGCATGCATTCACGCGCGTGCCCCTCTTCGGCCGACAGCAGTGTCACCGCTTCAGCGCGGCTGTCGGTCGGGGAGGGGCGAGTGCTCTCGGTGATCCCATCGATGGGGATGGGTCTGCGTCCACTGGATCGCGGGAGCTTCCCACCGCCGCGGAGGGGTCTGCGTCGCTGCGAGGGAGATCCCACCGCCGCGGAGGGGTCTGCGACGCTCAGCTCGTCGGGCACATCTCGCCGCGCGCCGGGATCACGATGACCACGTCGCGCGTGCCGAGCGTCGGCCTTCCGTCCGCGAGGAATTCGATGTGCACCGTGAACGTGCGCTCGCGCGGGCCCGGGACGATCAGGTTCGGATCGAGATCCAACTCGAACTGCAGCTGCGTGCCCGGCAGCACGTTGTAGAACGTCGTGTCGTCGAAGCGATCGATCTGACCCATTGGTGTCGCAGACACAGGACGCACGCCACGCACGAGCAACGCGCCGCCCGAGCCGTCGTCCACAGCACGCGCCGAGACCGATCCGAGTCGCACTTCTGCGGTGAGTCGCTGAATCGCGCTCACGACCTGCTCGCTCAGCCCCGAGCCGTCCGGCCCGATGTCGAACACGAGCGGCGAACCGTTGGAGCCGAGCGTGCCCGTATCGCGCGCGAGCTGCTCGAGGTCGCGCCGACCCGAGAACGGATCGAGACCCGAGTTGATGCCGATGACCCGCGGATGCAGCGTCGAGGTCAGCTGCGTGATCATTTGTTCGTACGTGTGGGGCGGCTGGAACGGCGCGAACGACGTGCGGTCGTACGCGTGATTGTCGCCCAGTCCGACCGCGCCGTTGTGCGAAGGCGCGTCGGCGATGAGCACGATGACCGGCTGTGCACGCGGCCGGAAGCACGCGTAGCCGAGGCCCACCGATGCGCACCCGCCGGCCGCTTGGACGTACGGCGCGAGCCCCTCGCCAGTGGCGATCTGATAGAGCGATTCGACCATCGACTCGGGGTTGTCGCCGCCGCCGTTCGCGCGAACGTTGCCGATCGCACCTTGGAGGGCGGTGAACTCACCGCTCAACGCGCGCTCGAGCGTGAACGGTCGATCATCGGGCGAGCCGTACGGATCGACCGGAAAGTCCGCGTAGGTAACGAGACCGAGGTGCAGATCGGGGATCGCGCGGATGAGCCCCGGCACGATCACGGTGCGCAGGCCCTGGCGCACGTTGTCGATCTCCTGATCCATGCTGCCGGTGCGATCGATCACGAACAGAACGTCGGCCACCGCGACTTGCGCGTTGGTCTGGAGATTCACGTGATAGAGCCCGCCGTCCGGATTCGGCTGCAGGCAGATGCGCGGATCGGGCACGTGCACGTCGGTCGCGTCGACGACGTCCGGCTGTTCGACATCGGGTGTCTCGAGTCCGGTCTTGGAACCGCACGCGGCGAGCGATGCGGCGAGACCCACGAGCGCGAGCGACATCCCCGAGAAGCGCATGGGGTCCAATCTAGCGAGGCGATCGCATCGGGTCGAGCACGGCACTGGCGTTCTGTTCGGTCGAGCGCCTGTCACTCGCCGCGTGCTTCACGGCGCGCGCGTTGCTTCGCGGCTTCCCAGCGCGCGCGATCGTCCGAAAGCGCGGCGATGTAGTCAACGACGAGGTGGGCCGGCTCGCTGCCGATGTTGGCTCGACGGAGCCCGGCCGCTAGTTCGGCCCGTCCGCGGGCAGGGAAGGGAAACGGATCGCTGATGCGCTCGGCGGCGTCGGCGACTCTCTCGAGTGCTGCGCTGTTCACGTGTCCGCGGGCGGCGAGGTCGTGCGCCGAAACGATGAGATCGCGGACTTCGAAGTCGTGCTCGATCGTGAGCACCGCGCCCTGACGCACCGCGCTCTCGGGCGGAAGCACGCCGTCGCGTACGAGCACCAGCGCGGCCTGGAAGTAGTTGTAAACGGGCACCACGCGCGGGCCGTAGCGCACGAAGAAACCCGGGTCGCTCTTGCGATCGAGGTGGATGAAGATGCGACGCACCGGGTCGGTTCGCTCGAGAATGCGCGCCGAACGCATGACCTCGGCGATCGCGTCGCCGTACGCGCCGGCTTTTTCCATCACCGCGAGAAGAGTGTCCTCGCCGATGCGCCCGCCGAGGATGTCGGCGTAGAGCGAGTACACCAACGCATCGGCCTCTGCATCGTCGCCGAAGAGCGTTTCCGCCGCGGCCGACGGCGCACGCGAGCGAGCACGCAGCAGCGCGGGGAGTTTGTATCCGACCTGATCGCGCAGCGCGCGCAGGCGGAATCGGAGCAGATTGCGAAGCGAGGGTTTCAACTCGAATTCGTCCCACTGCACGCCGTCGAGACGCAGCTTCGCTTCGAGCACATCGCGCATCTGTTCGGGCGAGCCCGAGAGAATGGTCACCCGCACCGCACCGATCGCGCGCAACTCGCGCATGAGCGCCGCGGCGCCCGGTACGGTGCGCTTTCGCTCGGGCCGCTCGATCGCAGTCCGCACCAGATCGATCCAGGTGTCGAACTCCGTGCGGAGATAGGTCTTGTCGAGATCCCAGCGGAAGATGTGATTCACGCCGCTGGGGGAGTCCGCGTCCACGCGGCGAGGGTAGCAAACCAGATCGTATTTAGGGCCTGGTTTGCGCGGCCCCTGATGCTTCTCCGCGCGTCGCGTTCACGCACGGCGGCGGCGACGGTGGGTCCACGCGAAACCGAGGGCGAGCGCGCCGAGGGCCATCGCCGCACGGCTGCGATCGGACGCAGCATCGTCGGTCGAGCCATCGCTCACGCGACACGAGCAGCCACCGCCTGCAGTGATCGGCGGTGCGACGAACCCGTCGGCAACCACGACGTCACGGCCTGCATCGCGAGCCCCTGCGTCAGTGCCCGCGTCGGGGGGCTGCGGAAGGACCACCGGTGTGATGTGCGCGAGATCGCTCGTTGCCGTGGCGTAGCCACCCGAACACGCCTCGATCGCGCGATCGAAGTTGGGCACCGTACGCGAATCGATCGCGTCTGCGGTCGTGAGCAGAACCCACGCGACACGCATGTCGCGCGGCGACGGGATGCCGCCGGCGTCGTTGTCGACCGCCGAGTAGGTGGGAATGCGCGGACCGTTCTGGCGGATCACGTCGTCGATCGTGTAGTCGACGCGACGTCCGCGAATCGTGACGGGGGTCGGAGAGAAACCGAACACCTCGGGCGGGCTCGCGCGATTGATGATGTCGCCGTTGTTGTCGGTCTGGCCCATCACGTCGGGCTCGGCGATGACGAAGAACGGATCGACCGACGACGCCGGCGCGAGACCCATGAGGTACAGATCGAGCTGCGAAAACCGGATCGACGCTGGGTGCGTGCGAAACACGCCGGGCATGATCTCGTCCCACGCGTTGCCTTCGACGGGCGAGCCGCCGGAGTTCATGAAGTAGCTCCAGTGCGCGCGATCGCGACCGAGCAGACTGTCTTGCGGGATCGGACGCGGCGGCGGGGTCATCACCACGTCGTCGGGAGCGGCCACGTCGTCGACAACGGTGGCGTCCATGTCCGTCGACGCATCCGGATCGACCGTGGCATCGGGATCGACGGTCGCGTCGACCGCGGTCACATCTGGCATCCCCGCATCGGCGACGACGCCTGGAATGGGCGGCACACGGACCTGCGCGAGGAACCGATGTCCGAACTCCTGCGGGCAGATGATGCGCGTGCCGTAATCCGCGATCCCGGGGGTGATGTAGTAGTTCGGGGTGTTGAGAAAGAGCGCGCCTTCCAGCGGAAACGCCGTGCCGAATTGCGGGTTGAGATCGTAGGTCTCGCCGTTCCCGCCGATCGGGCTTCGATCGCCCACGCCGCGCGTGGTGTTGCGCATGCGGAGATAGAACGCGAGCACCGACCGCTCGTTGACGTCGCCGATGTCGTGGACGAGCAGGATCCGGC